>WGAN01000046.1 GCA_015494805.1 Caldifarciminota bacterium | reverse complement strand
TCTTTGTGAGGGTTCCTATCGCCATCCTCGGCTTTATCACTCTCGCTTTTCGTGGTTTCTTCCTCCTTGAGAGGCTTAGACTTTCCAAGGGGATTTCTCCCTTCTCCCTTCAGCAACGATTACGATGGTATGGCAGGGCCGCTCTCCAGCCTCAACGCAATCCCCTTTTCTCTGTATAAACGCGAAACTACTGAAAACTTACCCATCACCGGTACCAAAAAGCGCAATACCTCCACACCGCACTTAGAAACGCTTCCCTATACCGAAGTAGAAAGCACCCAAAGTATACTGATCGCCTAACTCTCCAACAAACGGGCCAACCATAAAGGAGAGGGTGAATCTCGGGTAATGCAACGATACAAGAGCCATTATAGGTGTATAAGTGGCGGATAAACTTAAGCCTAAGGTTAAACGTTCCGGTTTGCCAAATCCAAAGAGAAGATCTAACTTGGGTGTAAGCGTACCTATTGTCATAGAACTATCAGGGGATTTGCGCCAAAGTATACCCTGTCCAACGTAGGGCTTTATAGAGAATCTAACGTTCTCGGTAGGGGTGCCAATTTTTACATAAGGATAAAAGTCTATCTGAAGCTCCAGAAACCTCATAAGATCCCGATAATCGTAGCTTTTATGGGACGATGGCAGTAAGTATCTGTAGCTCCCTACCGCCACACCTCCCATTGCCCCGACTTCAACTATACTTTTCCATCCATAGCCCACCTGTACGTCCCCTCGTACGTTGTAATCCTTTGAATAGTGATAATAGACTCCTCCCCAAGGATCGTACTCTTCGTACCCTCCGGGATAGTACTGCCCGCCTACCCCTACCCTAACGCTCCCGGAATTGTAGGGTATCTCGGCGGTGTCGTAGCTTATGGGTGTGCTGTAGCAGGAGACCAGAAGTGTTATGCCTATCGTTGAGAGTATGGCCAAGTTTGATATATTCTTCATAAGGAATTATAGTACGGACGTAAAAGGTTTCTGCAGGAACCTTTGTTGCAACTCTTTCCTATTCATCATCCGTATATTTTTGTATTTTTGCAACTTTATAAAAGTTTAATTTACATAAAGAACTCAAATTACCACGGAGCCGAACATTACCCCATTTACCCCTCCCTAAGGGACCGCCTTCAGGTGAGTATCCTGAACCCCTCCATCCCCTCCACCCTATCGCTCATCCTCCATTTGACGTCGTCCACCCTCCCCGGTCCCACCCATAGGTAGTCTATCAACCTCTTCAGGGCCTCCTCCGGCCCCTCGGCCACCACCTCAACGCTGCCATCGGGGAGGTTGCGGACGTACCCGTTCAGTCCCAGCTCGTTCGCCCTCCACCGGGTGTAGGCGCGGAAACCTACCCCCTGAACCCATCCGTATACCCTCGCTTCCAACCTCTTCATACCTTCAATTCTACCGGGGATGCCTCCGTTGTGCGGCGACCTTACAATTCCCGGCGTGAAGAGGTACATGGTCACCAGCGCCCTCCCTTACGCCAACGGCCCCATACATATCGGCCACTTGGCAGGGGCCTACCTGCCCGCCGACATCTTCACCCGATTTCTAAGGCTAAAGGGGGAGGACGTAATACACATCTGCGGTACGGACGAGCATGGCGTCGCCATTACCCTTAGGGCCTTGAAGGAGGGGGTATCCCCGAAGGAGCTGGTTGATAGGTATCACGAGAGGATAAAGAGCGACTTCGCAAGGTTCGGAATAGAGTTTGACCACTTCTCCCGGACCACCCGCCCCATACACTACGAGAACGCCCAGAGGTTCTTCCTAAGGCTCCACGAGAAGGGGTACTTGTACAAGGCCAAGATGAAGCAGTTCTACGACCCCAAGAGCGGTAGGTTCCTACCCGACAGGTACGTCATCGGTACGTGTCCCTACTGCGGTTATCCGGAGGCGAGGGGGGACCAGTGTGAGAAGTGCGGTAGGCAGATAGACCCAGAGGACCTGAAAGAGCCGAGGTCGGCCTTAACGGGGGAGCCGGTGGTCCTGAAGGAGACCGTCCACTGGTTCTTCAAGCTCTCCGCCCTGAAGGAGCCTCTAAGGGAGTACGTTTCCTCCAAGGACTGGAAACCCTTCGTCAAGGAGTTCGCCCTATCTTGGATAGACGAGCTTAGGGACAGGGCGATAACGAGGGATCTGGACTGGGGTATCCCCATCCCCCTTGACGACCCCGACGCCGAGGGGAAGGTGATGTACGTCTGGTTTGAGGCCCCCATAGGCTACATCTCCGCCACGATGGAGTGGGCTAAGGAGGTGAAGGGGGATCCGGAGGCGTGGAAACCCTACTGGACGGACGAGGATACCGTCCTCGTCCATTTCATTGGCAAGGACAACATCGTATTCCATACGGTGATCTGGCCGGCTATGCTCTACGCCCATGGGGACTACATCCTCCCCACGGAGGTGCCGGCCAACGCCTTCCTCAACCTCCAGGGCCGCAAGCTCTCAACCTCCCGCGGGTACGCCATATGGGCGGACGAGTTGGTGGAGTCCGTCGGTCAGGACATAGCCCGCTACGCCGTGGCCCTGTACATACCGGAGAAGGACGACAGCGACTTCAACGTCAGGGACGCCTTCACCCGGACGAACGCCGAGTTAGTGGATAACTTCGGGAACTTCGCCCAGAGGGTCCTATCCTTCATAAACCGGTACATGGGCGGGAAGGTCCCCCATCCGGGCCAACTTAAGGGGGAGGACGAGGCTATGCTCCGCCTCCTTGATGAGACGGTTAGGAAATACGAGGACCTCCTGCTCCGGTACGAGATAAGGCTGGCCCTCCGTGAGGCCGTCAAACTCGGTGCGGAGGCCAACCGATACTACGAGCATCAGGCGCCGTGGAAGCTCCGGAAGGAGGACCCGGAGCGGGCGAAGACCGTCCTCTACGTCGCCTTCCAAATCTTGAAGGGACTCTCGGCCCTGTTCTACCCCTACGTCCCCTCATCCGTGAAGAGGCTCTGGGAGTACATGGACCTTCCGGATACCTCCTTCCAAAGTCTGGTGAAACCCGACCCCTCCCTCGCCGGCCACCCCGTAAGGGAGAGCAAACCCCTCTACCGCAAGGTGGAGGAGAAGGTGATAAGGGAATGGGAGGAGGAGCTGAAGAGGAGGTACGAGAGGGCTACGGCCGGAGGTAAGAGGGAGGAACCCCGCATCAAGTACGAGGACTTCGCCAAGGTCAAACTTCGCGTGGCCAAAATCTTGGAGGCCGAGAGGATACCCAAGACCGACAAGCTCCTCAAGTTGACCATAGACCTTGGGGACGAGAGGAGGACGCTGGTTGCGGGCATAGGCCACGTGTATAAGCCGGAGGAGTTGCCCGGTAAGTACATAGTGGTGGTGGCCAACCTCAAGAAGAAGAAGCTCCGCGGGGTCGTCTCCGACGGGATGCTCTTGGCCGCCCATGACGAGGAGGGCAACCCAGTACTCCTGACCGTAGAGCGGGAAGTGCCACCGGGGAGCGAGATCAGTTAGGTACCCCCTTAGAATGCCCCCTATGGTCAGGCTCTCCCACGTAGCCCTCGCCGTGGCACCGGAGGATTACGAGAAGGTTAAGGGGAACTTCGTCAAGCTCTTAGGGACGGAGCCGGAGGAGAAGGACCTGCCCCATGCCAAGCTCCGGGTGGCCATCTTCAAACTCCCCAACGTGTCCATAGAGCTGCTCACCCCCACGAGGGAAGGCTCGGACATTGACCGTTTCCTCCAGAAGAGGGGCAACGCCGTCCATCACATAGCCCTCCAGGTGGAGGACGTTGAGAGGGAGACGGAGAGATTGGAGGGGGAGGGGTTCAAGATGGCGAAGAAGGGGTACAAGGGGGCCAAGGGCGGGAGCGTCGCCTTCATCCATCCGAAGGCCACGGGTGGGTTCCTGATAGAGCTGGTGGAGGAGGAGTACTAACCCCTCAACCTCCGGTAGGCCAAGGTTAGCCTCTGGAGGACGGTCAAGAGCAGGAGGAGGACGTAGAGGGTGAGGACGTACGTAAGGGCCTCTCTCCCCCACATTCCCCAAACGAGGAGGACCACCAACAGGCCTAAGAACCGCGGGTACCGGCTCATAAGCCCCTCCCTAAGTTCCCCGCCCAGGCCCTCAACCCTCGCCCTCGCGTAGCTGATGAGGTAGGCGGAGAGGAGGGCGGAGAGGGATAGGGAGAGGAGTAGGGTATCCACCCGGAGGGCGTAGGCCATAGCAGAGAAGACGAGGCCGTCCACCACCCTGTCAAGGGTGGAGTCCAGAAAGGCCCCGAAGCGACTCGTCCTACCCGTAAGGCGGGCGACCTCACCGTCCAAGGCGTCCAAGGGGGCGAAGAGGACGAACCAAACTACGGCCACCAACGGCCTACCTGCGGCGATCCAAAACGCACCCAGGGAGTTGAGGGCGGCCGAGAGGACGGTCAAGAGGTTGGGATGGACACCGAGGCGTGCGAGGAGACGGGCTATAGGCCTTATGAGACCACGGGAGAACTCCGAAAAGTTCATCTCAAAACGACCTCCGGCGCGGAGATCAGGCGCCTGTACTCCCCAAGCATCCGGTAGAAGTCGTCCTTGAGATCCTCTGGCAGGGGTTTCTCCGGTTCCGACTTTATCAGGGCGGGGTTGATCCGCTTTCCGTAGTGCCGTACCTCAAAGTGTAGGTGGGGACCGGTGGATAGGCCCGTAGACCCCACCAGACCGATGGTTTGCCCCTGATCCACATATTGACCCTTCCGGACTAGGAGCTTGGAGAGGTGGCCGTAGAGGGTCCGGTATCCGTTCCTGTGCTTTACAACGACGACCTTCCCGTACCCCCTCATCCACCCGGCGAAGGTGACCTTGCCAGCGGCTACGGAGTGGACGGGGGTACCGTAGGGGGCGGCGTAGTCTATGCCGTGGTGGGGCCTCCACTTCTTGAGTATGGGGTGGAACCTGATACCGAAACCGGAGGTGATGCGATAGTACTTGAGGGGAGACTTAAGGAAGGTCCTCCTCACGCTGTTTCCCTTCTCGTCGTAGTAGGACCCCATAAATCGGGCAACTACGTGCCTACCGACGCTCTTACCCACGTACTCGGCGTAATACACCGTACCGTCCGGGGCGTACAGCACCTTTAGAGAGTCCCCCTTCTGGGTCTCCGTGGCGAAGTCCACCTCCCACGAGAAGACGTTCACGAGATTGACCAGTAGGATAGGGGGAAGGCCCCTCTTAACGAAGGCGTCCCACAGGGTACTCTCCACCTCCACCTCGGCGTACCTCGGCGTAAGGGTCCTGAACTTGACGTGCCTCACAAAGCGGCCGGTGTGGAGATTGTACTCGTATATCTCCCTCCGCCTCCTAAGCTCCAAGCGGCTCAACTCCCCGTCTATGGATACCGCCCGTAGTGTGTCCCCCACCTTCAGTATCTTTACGCTATCGGCGAGGTAAGAGACGAACCTCGCCCTTACGGAGTCCGGCACCCCCTTCAGGTTGGAGGCGGCGGTAGCGAAGACGTCCCCACGTTTTGCCACGTACTCCTCAACCCTAACCTCCGGCGGTCTCTCCTCCTCCACCTTAACGGGGGCGTAGTTGGACGTGCAACCACCTACGAAGAATAGAGCTGCGAGGACCTTCCTCAAGGGGGGATTTTACCCCCGTCGTACGGACGACCTCCCACTACGGGCCGCCGGTTCCACCCTTATACTACCCCGTATGCGATTGAAGGATAAGAGGATCCTGATCGTAGGCGCCGGAGCCGGTGTGGGTAGGGCCACGGCCTACCTGATGGCCAAGGAGGGGGCGAGGCTCTTTCTGGTTTCCCGTTCCGAGAAGGCCTATGAGACGGCGAAGTTTTTGAGGGAAAAGGGCCACGACGCCCACTCAACCGCTGGGGACGCCTCCAACAGGTCGGAGGTGAAACGCTTCATAGCAGAGGCGAAGGAGAAACTCGGAGGGATAGACGTCGCCTTCATAAACGCTGGCTACTGGGCCGGCGGACCTCTGGAGGAGATGGAGGAGGACGACATCCGTGCCCTGATTGAGGGCAACCTCATAACCCACATCTACACCGCCCACGAGCTGATCCCGTACTTCGTGGAAAGGGGCGGGGGCGTACTCATACACACGGCCGCCGTCTACGGCTATTTCGGTGTGGCCAGCCACGCCGCCGTCTATAATGCCACTAAGTCCGCCGTAGTCGCCTTGGTAAAGTCCATAGCGAGGGACTACGCCCGGTACAACATCAGGGCCAACGCCATATGTCCGGACGGCCTATCCCACAGGATGTACTCCTCCTACGAGGACTTCAGGACGGAGGCCAGCACCCTCCGCAGGGGTTGGCCGGAGGACGTAGCCTATCTGGCCGTATATCTCGCCAGCGACGAATCTTGGTGGATGAACGGCTCGGCCCTGGTGATAGACGGAGGGTGGTCCGTCAGGGCGAGGGAGTGAGGACCTCCCAGTAGACGTCGCGGGGCAACTCCTCCCGTGAGAACTCCTCAAAACGCCGTCGCAGAAGGTCGGGATCCTCCGTTATGGCGTAGAAGTACACGTTCTTGCTTCCTACGATCAACCTCGGCCCTCCGAGAAGGTGCCACATCCCGACCTCCTCCCAGAGGATAGGGAAGTACCTCTTGGCGAAGACGTCCCCGTAGAGCATAGCCACCTCCCCCCCGCTCTCCCTGACGAAGGAGTCTACGTTCTCCCACGTGTACCGCCTCTCAAGGAGCATCCGGGCGGTCTCCAACGTAGCCAGACCCCAGAGGTCTATTATCCGTGCGTCCGTGTAGAAGGCCACGTGGCCGACATCGTTGAGGACCACCGTACGGCCGTCGTAGTACCGTTTTACGAAGGCGGCTACCTGGTTATCCTGCCTCCACATCTCATGCGTAGCGCCGGGTACCTGTACGATGGCGAGGAGGCCGCGGGAGAGGATGGGGAAAAGCAACAGTAAGGTGAAGAGGCTTAGGGCCACCCTCCCCCCGGTTGAAATTTGACTCCAGAGCCGGGAGAGGGTTTCCGTATTCAGAGCGTAGATTGCGGAGAAGAGGGAGAGGATAACGGCGTAGGCCTCGTACCTGTAGAACCAGTGGACGTTGCCGAAGTAGAGGTGGGCGGTGAGGACGAGGAGGGAGAGGAGTACCGCCGGTTTCCCGTCCGTTCTGGAGAGGGAGGTACCGAGTAGGAGGAGGGAGAGCAACCATAGGGAGTATAGAGCGGGCATCTTCAGGGAGGTGCGGAAGGCCTTGAGGAACAGCAGGTCCGCCCATCCCGTAGGAGTTGTAAGGTTGAAACGGTAGGCCTTGGTCAAAACGGACGTGGGGAGGAAGTACCAACCGTTGGATACGCTCCAAAGGCCGTAGGCCACGACGGGCAACAGACCACCGAGGAGGATCACCAGAGCGGAAACTACGTCCCGCTTGAGGAGGCGGTAGGCCGACAGTATAAGTACGGCGGCCATACCCTCGTACCTCGCCCCCGTGTTCAAGGCCGCGAGTACGAACAGAAGGGGAACCTCCACCCTTCGGTCTAACCTGACTATGCCGATGGCCAAGGCGAAGAGGAGAACGGTCGTCAGGGCGTGGAGGTTATGCTCAAGACCTACGAAGGTAAGGGAGAGGGTACTACCGAGAAAGGCGGCAGCGATGGAGAAGAGGAAGGCTCTCCTTGGGGGGAGGAGGTAGAAGGACGAGACTGCCAAGGTTAGGGCGAAGAGGACATTTAAGATGAGGGAGGCATAGAGGCTAACACCCACCACCTTGTACCAACCGACCAGAAGCCATGGCCAGAGTATGGAGGAGAGGGACGAGGTGAAACCGTACCGGGTGATGCCGAAGACCCCGTAAAGGGCGAAGTTCTTGGCGACGGCCATGTGGATGTACGCGTCGTCCGTGACGTACTCAAAGTGGCCAAGGTTTGCGCGTAGGACGGCACAAAGGAGGAGGGCAAACCCAAGGAGATAAACGGCGAGGGAGAGGGTCAGGAGCTTGAGCCTCAAGGTCCTATTCTAAGAGATGAACGGGACCCAAGGGAGATACTCCCCGCTCCCTTCGGCTTTATAATAAGGTGATGTTGGCGGTGGTGGTCGCATCCATATACACGGCCGCTTGGAACGGGGACCTTGAGGAGGTCGTTAATGAGGTGGAGAACGGAGCGTCCATTAACGCCCACAACGACATGGGATACACCCCCCTAACGGCCGCCTTGAGTGGATGGGAACAGGCTCCTTCCATCCTGATAGAGGGGAGGAACATAGTAGCCGTCCTGCCGTTGAGGACTCCGGTGAAGATGGACGGTTGGAAACGGATAGTGGAGTACCTCCTAAAGAAGGGGGCGGATCCAAATTTGAGGGAAATCAATAGCGACAGGCCGTGTCCTATACATCTCGCTGCGAAGGTGGGGAAGGAGGCCGTGGAACTCCTACTGAAGTACGGTGCAGACCCCAACTGTAAGGACCGTTCGGGAATAACCCCCCTCCACGTCGCCGCGTACTACGGGAAGGTGGGAGCCTTCCGCTCACTACTGAAGGCAGGAGCCTACCCGAACGCCAAGGAGGTGTACGGTAGGACGCCCCTCCACTTCGCTGCATACAGGTGCCGTTGGGCCATAGTGGAATCCTTGAGAGGTGTGGAGGGGGTAAATTGGGACGCCACGGACGAGGAGGGCAGGACACCGGCTATGTACGGAGCGGCGGAGTGCGATGCCAAGGAGGTGCTTCTGCTGGCGACCTTCGGCGACGGGGACCTCTTACGCAGGTCCAAAAATGGAATGAACCTCTTCCACTGGATGATAGCCCTCTCCGACGACGAGGATAAGGTCTTGGACTTCATCTTCTTCGTAAGGGGGGAAGTTAAGGGACTACTTGAGGCCGAGATACCCCCCTGCGGCATGAACGCCCTCCACCTCGCCGCCCTCCGCAACTATCCCCGCGTCTTTGAGAGGCTCTTAGGTTTGGGCATCAAGGACCGTCCGGTTGACCTCCACGGGTGCTTTGAGAGCCTTCCCAAAGGAAAATACACGGCACGCGATATTTTCGCAAAGAATTCAATCAAATTGGAAAGGTCCAAACTTGATGATATAAAAATATCCGGAGAATAGGAGATCTACCGACGGCCCCATCAACGTCCAGACCTTGGAACGGCAACCTTCACGGTCGTTTCTCGTAAGATCGGCACTTTGACCTCGTTCTGAACGGTGTATGCGACGGCCTACCTCCAAAAATCGGGTATTGAGCTGGTAGGGGGATACCTGTCCGTTGTCCGGGGTTCCGTTTGCCGTTCGACGGGAGACGAATGCACTTTACAAAATCTGAAACTTATCCTTTAAGAAATCTCTAATCCCTATTTAAGAAATGTAAAGCTTCACTTTCGTAAACCGAAAGCTCACCTTTAAATTTCTGCTGTCCCGTTTGATAGGGCTGCGGAGCAATCCTCACTCTATCAGCGTGATACCCAATATCCTTTCAAAACCGGGCATTACGACGGTAGGGGGATAGTTTATCCGTACGGAGAAAGCGAGGTTTTCCGAATCAGCAGTATGTGCATTTCAAACCAAAGGTGGCTGTCCGTTCAGAATTGGCTATAAGGAATACGAGCGAATGGCCTCTATCAGCGTAATCCCGTTTATCCACCGCTTGGGGTTCTGGGCAAGGAAGTCTATCCCTCGCTTTCAGAAGTTGACGGTCGGATTCTCCACGGGTGGTTTTGCCCCTTTACCTCCCGGATACCCGCATCGGGGGTAGAATTGGGGGGTGAAGTTGGTGGGGTACTTCATAGCCAAGTTCACGCAGGCCAGCGGAATAATGTGGGTGCTTCTTGGCCTCTACGTGGGTCTCACTGCGGGTAGTATGAGATGGGAGGCTACATTCTTCTTCGCAGGTTTATTCATCTTCGTAATCGGATACCTCCTTGAGAGGGTCATATCCAATATGGATGGTTAGAATGCATCCTCCGGGTGTAAAATACTACCGCTATGCCTGTTATCGCCCTGGTGATAGTCGGGCTTCTGTTCCTCCTTGGGGGGTACTTCCTGTACGGACGATGGATAGCCAACCTGTTAGGCGTTGACCCCTCGGTTGAGCCTCCTTCAAAGCGGCTGTACGATGGGAAGGATTTCGTACCGGCGAAGAACTGGCTCGTCCTCTTCGGCCATCACTTCGCATCCATAGCCGGAGCCGGCCCCATAGTGGGTCCGACCCTCGCCCTCATGTACTGGGGGTGGCTCCCCGCCATCCTCTGGGTCCTCCTCGGCAGCGTCTTTATGGGTGGGGTTCACGACCTCGGCTCCCTGATGGTCTCCATCCGGAACGATGCGACGAGCATATCCGAGAACTCCCGTAGGTACATCTCCGAGAGGGCGAGGGTGGTATTCTCCCTGTTCGTGTGGTTCGCCCTCGTCTTGATAATAGCCGTCTTCGCCCATTACGCCGCTAGCTCCTACGTCAAGGACCCTCACATAGTCTGGCCCTCCCTCGGCCTGATACCGGTAGCCTTCGTCTTCGGCCTCCTCTCCTATCGCCTCGGCCTCAACGTCGTACTATCCACCGTAATAACGGTCACCTTAATGCTCCTACTCATCCCCCTCGGTGAGATCATGCCCGTAAAGGCCTCCTACGCCGTATGGATGGTGACCCTCTTCATCTACGCCTATATCGCCTCCCTCATCCCCGTCCAGTACCTGTTGCAGCCGAGGGACTACCTCTCGGCCTACCTCCTCATAGGGAGCATGGCCCTTATGCTCTTCGGGGCGTTGGTATCGGGTAGGGTGATGCACCTCCCCCCGCTCCTGAAGGAGTCCCCCGCCCCCTTCCCCTTCGTCCCCTTCCTGTTCGTCACCATCGCCTGTGGGGCCATCTCCGGTTTTCACTCCCTCATAGCCTCCGGTACGACGGCGAAGCAGCTCCCTTCGGAGAAGTACGCCCAGAGGATAGGCTACGGGGGGATGCTGATGGAGGGGGCGCTGGCCCTCTTGGTGATAGTGGCCGTGGGGTCCCTTTCCTCCGGCCTGGACCTCAAGAACCCCATAGGAACCTTCGGTAGGGGCGTCTCCAACATCACCCCCTTCCTCGGTAAGTACGGGGGGTACTTCGCCATCCTCGTCCTCAACGCCTTCATCCTCACCACCTTGGACACGGCCACCCGCATAGCCCGATACGTAACGGAGGAACTCTTCAGGGTGAGGAATATGTACCTCTCTTCGGCTATAGTCGTTGGCGTGGCTGCCCTGATAATCCTCGGTGGCCAAGCCGGGAAGTTATGGACGGTTTTCGGTGCCGCCAACCAGCTCCTCGCTGCCCTCTCCCTCCTCGTGGTGACGGGTTACCTCATGAGCCTCGGAAGGACCTCCCTCCCTGCTATGCTTCCCGGCCTCTTTATGCTCCTGGTAACCCTATCCGCCCTCGCCTACCAGATAAACGTCCTCATCTCCTCCGATAGGCCGAACTACGTGGCGGTGGTGTTTGCTATCGTCCTCTTCCTCCTTGGCCTCTACGTCGGCGGTGAGGCCATCTACCGGTGGGTATCCCGCTCAAGGGTGGAGGAGAAGCCAACCTTAGAATAGTCCCCATGGCGAAGGTACGGTTGGAGGAGCTTTTCAACATAACGGAGTACGAGAAGAAGGCCCGCACCAAGTACGAGGCCATCGTCGTTATCGGTAAGTACGCCCGCTACCTCCTGCGGAGGAGGCAGATGAGGAAGGGGGAGAAGATAAAGGGCAACCCCGTCATCGTGGCCGCCCGCCTCTTCGTGGAGAAGGGCATACCTTACCGTCGCCTGGAGGAAGGGGCAGTAGAGGGTGAAGGTTCTGATAGGGGTTAGCGGCAGCGTAGCCGCCTACAAGTCCCTGATCCTCGCCCGTCTCCTCTTCAAACGTGGGCATAACCTGAAGGTCGTACTGACGAGGGGGAGCCTCCACTTCGTTGCCCCCCTGTCCTTTCAGGAGCTGGCGGGGGCGGAGGTCTTCACCGAGGGGGACTTCTTCAGGGGAAACACCCACATAGACCTCGCCCGCTGGCCCGACCTCTTCATAGTCGCCCCGGCCACTTTCAACGTCATAGGGAAGGTGGCCAACGGTATAGCAGACGACCTATTGACCTCCATAGCCGCCGCCTATAACGGACCCATACACTTCGCCCCGGCTATGCATACGGAGATGTGGCGGAATCCCATCCTACGGAGGAACCTCTCAACCCTGAAGCGTTTCGGCCACGTGATCCTACCCGTCGGTACCGGGGAGTTGGCCAGCGGAGACGTAGGGGAGGGGAGGATGATGGAGCCGGAGGACGTAGCCGCCTACGTTGAGGATGTAGGCAAACTCCGGAGCTTCTGGGAGGGTAAGCGGGTGGTGATAACCTACGGCGGTACCCAAGAGCCTATAGACGACGTCCGGGTGATAACGAACCGCTCTTCGGGGAGGATGGGGATAGCCCTCGCCTCCGCCCTGACCTCCGCCGGTGCCTACGTCGTTGCCATCGCCTGTGGGGACGTTGATGTCGCCCCCGCAAGGGAACTCCACAGGGTGCGTACGGTTGAGGAACTCTACGAAGTACTTAAGGGGATGGACTACGACTACCTCTTTATGGCAGCGGCCGTATCCGACTACAGGCCGGAGTACCGGAAGGGGAAGATCAAGAAAAACTCGGAGAGCCTTACCCTCAACCTCGTCAGGACCAGGGACGTCCTTACCTCCATCGCTGGGGAGAAGAGGGGGATAATCGTGGGGTTCGCCCTTGAGGAGCCGCACAGACTCCACACCGAGGCCCAGAGGAAACTGCGGGAGAAGGGCATAGACTACGTAGTGGCCAACCCTACGGAGGTAATAGGGCGGGAGGAGACGCGAGTCTTCCTCTACGGCAGGGAGGGTCTCCTTGGGGAATTTTCGGGGGCGAAATGGGAAGTGGCACGCCAGATTGTGAGGGCGCTCGCTTCGGTGTAGATGCGATGCTGGGCCGTCTGGCCCGCGTCCTCCGTCTTCTCGGCTTTGATACCTTGTACTTTCGGGATGAGGACGACCTGTCCATCCTCGCCCGGTGTCTCGCCGATAGGAGGATCCTGCTGACTGCCGACAGGAGCCTCCACCTCCTTGCCAAGGGCTGGAGGTTGAGGACGATCCTCGTACCTTCCGAGAGGATAGACCCTTGGGAATTCGCGAGGCTGACGGTGGAAGACCTGGGGCTTGAGGGGTGCGTCCGGCCCTTTACGAGGTGTCCGAAGTGCAACGGGGAGATGGAGATGGTGCATAGGGACGAGTTGGTGGGCTTCGTCCATCCCTATGTATGGCACAGGAACGAGTACTTCGCCGTCTGTAAAGAGTGCGGTCAGATATACTGGGAAGGTACCCACGTTGAACGGATAAGGGAAAAACTCTCCGGGAATAGGTCTAAGTAGATTTTACGTTCGTTTAGGGAACCTTAGCGGTTTCCGCCAATCACTCACCCGACTTCAGCTCTCCGAAGGTGAGCCGCAGCGACGTTGCAAAATCCGGTATGGCGGGTGTCCGAGGATCCGTTGAAAGGGTATTTGGCCGATGGGGTGATTTCAGGGATAGAATAGGTAGGCTATGATGTGGCTAAATCTGATGCTTCAGGAGATAGAAGAAACAAGGAGGAAGATGATGCCGAAGGGGAAGAAGAGGGGGAAGGAAGGAGGAAAGAAGGAGGAAGGAAGAGGAAGGAGGGAGGGATGGTATGCAGATGGTGCGGGTCGAGGAAGGTGGCAAAGAACGGGAAGAAATCCGACGGGAGGCAGACGTACCTGTGCAAGGAGTGTGGAAGGAGGATGGTGGAGAGGCCGAAGTACAAGAGGATGAGGGAGGAGGATCTGAAGATGGCAGTGAAGATGAAGGATGAAGGGATGAGTTATTCAGCGATAGCGAGGGTGTTAGGGTATGGTGCAACAACGATAAGGACACACATTCAAAAAAAAACTTTGAAGATGCGGTGAAGTACATAGTTATGTTAATGATATTGTTTTCACGGTTGAAGAGGGTAATGAGGATAAGTTTTGACGAGATGTGGTCGTATGTAGGGTGGAGGAAGAATGCGGTATGGATAATAACGGGTATAATCTATGTTAGCAAATATTTCAAGGTAAGGTTTGTAGCGATGCGACGAAGTAGGGATAGGGAGAGTTTAAGGGAAGTGATAGATTTTCTACCCGAAGCTGATGAATACCATACGGATGGATGGAGGGGATACGAAGGCCTGTTTGAGGGGAAGGGTGAGCATGTGGTTCATAAAAAGAACAATGGTTATGTGAATCTCAACGAGGGTTTTCATAATCTTCTTCGTATATAGCCTTCGTCTTCGTAGGAAGGGACACGCCTATAGCAAAAGTCCCTTCTGGCATATGGTTGAGATACTTGCCCTTATATGGAGAAGGGCTGGGCATATAATACGAACTATAATGCCGAAATCACTCTATCAGCGTAATACCTACGGGCGGTTGTGGAAGAGATCACGATGCCCCTATAATTCCACTCACAAATAAACATAAAGCTGGAAAGGGTACCGTTTCATCTTAAAATGTCCCGAATACGCTTATAAACCATATCCCTCGGTCCTATGTACTCCACCACAACGGTGTCGCCTTCTACAGAGAATATCAACCGCCACGTCCCTACCTTTACCCGCCAATAGCTCCCCTTGAAGCCTGACAGATTCTCCGCTCTACTCAACCTTATCAATTCGTCTGCACTGGTGCATCTCTTCACCTGCTCTGCGAATGCCCGTATCCTGTTCTTCACCTCTCCGGGAATGTGCTTGTGCAGTCTCAAAGCCCGTTTCGTGTATTCAATCCTCATCCCCAAAAAGTATCGCGTGGGCCTCTTCCTCGCTTACCCTCTCACTCTCTCCCCCCTCAAGTATCTCCTTCAGCATCAGGGCATCGGAAAGGTACCCCTCCAGCTCTCGCAGTACCCGCCTGATGGCGGTGTAGATCCTCCTCTTATGCTTCGTATGTATCAGGCCGCTGTTGAGGGCATCTATCCCGATGATCAAGAACCACATCAGGGCAAGGTTGAAGGCCACCCCTTCCCTCAACTCCTCCGAAACCCTATCCGTAGCGAGGAACTCAAACAACCCCTCACCCTCCGCATCCTCCATTAACTCCCACACCTTCCTTAGGACGGTATCCCCTTCGTATTCCGTCTGGCTCCTCTCCCCCCTTCGCTCTACCTCCCCTGCACTTTCCCGAAACAGTATAAACAGGAGTTCCTTATGGTTCTGCAACCAAGCCCACGGGTGGCGGGTGTGGGTGAAGTCCTCCAACAGCCTCAAAAGTACCTTCTCCCTTGCTCTCTCTACCCCTCCCCCCACCTTCAGCATCTCCACAGCCCCCCTTTCAAACTCTGGACGCCACTCTATCAACTTCATGTCCTCTATTCTACCCCCGAATTTTTCTCCGTGTGCTGATCGTTTAACCTGGAAATAACCTGGGAAGATTAGTACGGGTTAGGGATTGGAACGTTCCCGTGTTAGGTTTGGACATACATGTACGAGGAGATTGTAGATCTCTTTCGCAAGAGAGATAGCAAATTCAACATCTTTTTTTGTTATTTCTGTATCTGTATCATAGTCGCTTACTATCCTAAGCTGCCTTAGGCTATCCAACTTCCGTCCCGCTTTTTTGAAATCGTCATAATTTTTTCTTTTCAATTCTCGTATAACTTTTTTGTGAACCGAATCTTCCCAACCTTTAATTTTAACCGCATTTTTATATCCGATACAATCCCTCGCAAGGCAGAACATAGAGTAATAGGCCCTGCTTATAACGGTCCGCCGTGCGGCCTCCCCCTTGAAAGTTTCGTTTATCTTTTTCGCTAACTCAAAGTATTCCTCCCATCTGAACGCCATTCTACCTTACGGTTATCTCCAACTTCCCTACGACTTTCCGCATGGCGTCCTTGAACCAGAGGTCAAAGATGCGGTCATCCAGCTCCAGGGCCTCTTCCACATCCAGATCCGTCTTCACCACCACAAAAAGCTCCTCCCAGTCCTCCTCCGGCTCCCTCACCAGCTCCAACAACAGAGGATAGTCCCCGACTATGCGGCGGATATAGAAAGGGGCCTCCTTGAGGACCTCCCGGACCTCCGGATTCCGGGATAGGAACCTCTCAATCTCGTCCGCCGTATCGGGCGGTATCTCGTAGTTTTTCAGGATCCACGAGCGGCCAGCAGGATCCTCCGCAGACACGCCCGCATTATACGGGCGGCTGTAGGGGATACCACAAGTTCAGATAATCCTACGCCTCTATAATATTCCCACAAATGGACATAAGGCCGGAGAAATTCATATCGGGAGAAGGGTTTGACTACCGGATAACCCTTGCCGATGGCCTTTCGGGGTACGCCCTGATGCTCGTGATCGCCTTCCTCTCCTATCCCCTCTTTGATGATCAAATCAGCCATTTTTTAAGCAAAATTATAAGCGGTGAGATAGACGTGTGGCTCATAGCTGTAGCCCTACTGATACTTGTTCCCCTAAGCATACCTGTGGGGTTGGTTCTGAATGTAATGAGCTTTACCCTCACCCCGATAGTGCGGATATTTAAGTATCGCATAATACACAAATTTTTGTCTAAATTTCTTCTATGCGGAGATATAAACCCGTATTTCTGCCAGATAATTCCGCCTACCATTAAGCCCCAGGAGTTCTACGAAGTTTTATCCCTCATTATGTGCATTCACAGGCACGCCAAAGATAAGGGGCTAATGCGATCCTCCGTAAGAATGGCCGATAGGACTGTGGGGTTCTACATATTCCTACGCTCTCTGTCTTTCGTTATGTTGGCCTTTTCTGTTATATATATCCGTCCTCATCACTTTTTAGCAATATTACTGCTTACAATTTCCGTTATTTTCCTATTCCTCGCATCTTTGACCGACTACTACACCTTAACCCACATCCTCCGAGGTCTTTATGGTAACTATGTGGTGAGATATAAAAGATTGCCCAAATTTACCTATAATCCTACGGAAAACGCCCTTCTACTATTACAGGCCCTTGACTCTTGATTATACCCCGAAACCCTTCCCGCCTGATGGGAGGTTGCACCCCGTACTCCCGCCGTATAATCCCCGTAAGAATGAGCAAGTACCGTATTAGAAAGGCCGCAGTCCTCGGCGCCGGAGTGATGGGAAGTCAGATAGCCGCCCACCTCGCCAACGTGGGCATAGACGTGCTGTTGTTGGACATAGTGCCGAAGGACGCTAAGGACGAGAAGGATCGCAACCGCTTTCCACGGATGGCCCTTCAGCGGATGCTGAAGGAGAAGAAGATACCCCCCTTCTACGCCCCGGAGTTCGCCAACCGTATCACCATCGGCAACTTTGAGGA
>WGAN01000045.1 GCA_015494805.1 Caldifarciminota bacterium | reverse complement strand
TTCGTGGGCAGGGCGACCGTAAAATAGGGCGTGTTCCTCATTCTCCTCTCTGGTAGGTTCACCTTCAGCGCCGGCTCAATGACCGTCCTCTTCAAGGGTGGGGAAACGGTCTATATCCTCGGCAAGGGCGTCAAGGTCAAGACGAGGGACTATGACATCAGGGGGAGTAGGGGGGTGTATTACGAGGGGGCGGGGATAGTGAGGCTCTACCGTGCCGATATAACCTCAAGCCACCTGAAGATGAAGGCCGACAGCCTATACTACAGGCGGAAGAACCGCCTCCTACGCCTCATCGGGGACGCGTACTTTGAGGACTCCTACAGGAAGGTCTCCGGGGACAAGATCGTAGCCAGGGGGGACTCCACCTGGGTGGTGGGGAACGTGTACGTTGAGTCCAAGACGAAGGGGATAATCGTTGAGGGGGACAGCGCCTTCTACGACGGAAAGGAGGCCTTCGGGTACGTGATGGGGGACGCCTACGCCAAGATACTCCGCAGGGACACCGTGGAGATAAGGGCGGACCTCTTCGTACTCCACAGGGATACCACCTTCGGGGTAGGGGACGTGGTGGCGGAGTCCAAGAGGTTCAAGGCGACAGGCGACACCTTCCGGGTCGTTATGGCCGATACCACCCTCAAGAGCCTGAAGATCTTCGGGAACGCCCGCGTGGAGTGGGAGAACGGCCAAGGGACCTCCCGGACGGTGGAGATAACCTTCAAGGACGGCTACGTACAATACGTAATCTTCAGGGACTCGGCGAAGGTGGAGTACAGGGAGGGAGGCTCCACCATAGAGGTCGCCGGGGACTACAT
Organism: Caldifarciminota bacterium; assembly: GCA_015494805.1. Classification (GTDB taxonomy): domain Bacteria; phylum Hydrothermota; class Hydrothermia; order LBFQ01; family LBFQ01; genus JAADCS01. Next base: position 19,278 of record WGAN01000045.1, on the reverse strand, counting down.
CCGGGCGTACTCCGTAGGGGATACCCTCAAGCACATATTCGTAAAGGGGCTGTACGAAGGCAAGTACAGGTAGGAAACCTTCCGCAATAGGACACCGATGGGGGATTCAGCGAATCGGATGATACGAGCGGCAGGATGAAGGTCTTTCCCGCCGATAAAGGATCGGGGTATTCGGCTGATAGGGCGATTCATTTCCCAATGTGGAAAGTTTTTTGTATTGCATACGCCAAAACGATTTCCGTCTAAAGGTGAGGCTATCACTTGATGCGGTCCAAGATTTGGGGATTCTGATGATAGAATAGCGATTGTAATATAGTCCTGTCAAACAGGAAAATCAAAGAGTTTCATAATCCTTAAGATATATTTAGATTTTACACAACTTAATGCCAACAACTGCGTATTTTCACCATTTTTACGAAGCATTTTCATATGACCAAAAAGTTCAGTAGTTCTATGAGCCTATGCGGACGGTGGATGACTCCCTCTATCGGCTTAATCCCAAATTTCCGTTTAAACTGTGAGAACTCCGCGACACCCTAAAGATCAACGGCCAGGTTCGGATTGAACAGTGACGGCGGTATTCTATCGGCGTAATATCCAAGGGGCCGTTTCGTTTCTAAATTATTAAGAAGTATCATCATATCCAAATAAAACGATTTATTGCTCCGGTATACCGGAGCAATACGGCCTTGGGGGGGTCTTCTACTCGACAGTCGGTCTTATAATGCACATATGGAGCTGACGTTTGAAGAATTTCTCGCCATCCTCATAGCCTTTGCAAGCACAAGATACATACCGACGATTTACTCCATCTATACCGGCCGTCCTAAAGAGGTCCTCCCGAAGATAAAACGTCGCATCACCCGGCTTATAAATTCTAACCTTTACCTTCAGATGTACGTAGGCCGGACATCATCCCCGGAGGAGGAGCTTCCCCGATATGCGGGGGAGTTTGATAAGGCCGTGGTGGTTTATAGGACGACCAGTCTACGCTATGCCCACGAGGTTGAAGACGAACTTATCCGGTACTATGCCGAAAGCATTCTGATGGATATCCTGGACGAGGGCGATGTTGGCATTGAGAAACCACGCGACATCAAGGAGAAACCACCCTATTACGTTTATGTGGTTCTCAGATGAAATTGGAAGTGCTTCAGGGATATAATAGTTGGTGAGACATGGAAGATGAAAGGGGTAGGATAAATCTATTTATAGATACAAATATTTTCCTAGCCTTTTATCATTTCACCAGCGAAGATTTAGAGGAGCTTAAAAAATTAATAGCATTATTAGAAAGTAGTGAAGGGGAAATAAAATTATTTCTACCGGAACAGGTCGTTCAAGAATTTTATAGAAACAGAGAAAACAAAATAGCTTCTTCATTCGACAAGCTTCGTAAGCAAAATAAAAAATTCAAGTTGGAATTTCCTCAATATTGCAAGGATTATAAGGAGTATAAAGTGCTTATAAAATTACTTAAGGAATGTGAAAAATTATATAACGAGCTGATACTGAATATTCGTGAAGATATTAGAAATAAAGATCTTAAAGCAGATTATATAATACAGCAAATTTTTGAACTATCCGAAATTTTGAAAACGGATGATGAAATTATAGAAAAAGCACGTATACGTATAGAAAGAGGTAATCCTCCAGGAAAAAAAGGAAGTTTGGGGGATGCTTTAAATTGGGAAGTTTTACTTGAAAAAGTGCCTAATGGTGAAAACTTATATTTTATATCAGATGATAAGGACTTTATTTCTCCTATTGATAAGGATAGTTTTAACACTTTTTTATTTGAGGAATGGCAGGAAAAGAAAAATTCAAATATAATATTCTATAAAAGCCTATCACAGTTTTTCAGGGATAATTTCCCAAATATTAAATTAGCAAGTGAGCTAGAAAAAGAAATCTTAATAAAGAGATTATTAAATAGTAGATCGTTTGCTGAAACCCATGAAATAATAGCAAAATTAAATAAATATGATGAATTTTCAGAGGATCAGATAAGAGCAATCGCGGCTGCATATGTATCAAATAATCAGATATATTGGATAATTAATGATACCGATGTTATGGAATTTATATTAAAAATAATCAAAGGTAATGAGGATAAAATAGATTCCAGTGACCTTGAGCTGCTAAATGACCTTTTAAATCCAGGAATTCTTGATGAACCCGACTTTGATTCCAATAATTTACCATTCTAAGAATATTTAACATTTGGTGTTCTAAAAATTAAAATCGGATGATAGAGTTTAAGAGAGGTATCCAAAAAAGCCTAGAAATTGTAAATTTCAATTATTGGAATTATTTTTAGATATTTGTAAAAGGACTATCTAAGGCCACAGCAGAGAAAAATAAGAGATACTACATTCTAACCTATTAACGGACATATATCGGACACCACCCTCCCCTGTAGAACGCCCTCCGCCTTTATAATCCGCAGTGTGGATAAGGAGGAGATCATAAGGCGGATAAGGGAGAATTACGAGGAGATAAGGAAGTTCGGGGTTAAGAGGATAGGGATCTTCGGCTCCGTAGTGCGAGGGGAGGCGGGGGAGGATAGCGATATTGATATTGTTGTTGAGTTTGAAGACCGCAGGGGAAATTTGAAGGATTTCATAGGCCTCGCCGATTTCCTTGAGAGGTTGTTCAAAAGGGAAGTGGACCTACTAACGCCTTACGGAGTGGAGAACATACGCATAAGACACGTAAGAGAAGCGATAAAGAAGGAACTGGAGTATGTATAAAAGGGGAGATAGGGAATTTGTCCTTGATATGCTGATAGCGTGTAGGAAGATCTTGGAGTATACCGAGGGTATGCGATTTAAGGACTTTCTAAGGGACGAGAGGACTATAGACGCCGTTGTCAGAAATTTGGAGATTCTGGGGGAAGCGAGTAAGAAGGTTTCTTCCGAATTGAAGGAAAAATATCCTGAAATTGAGTGGAGCATAATAGCCAGGACGAGGGATAAGTTGATACACTTCTATTTCGGTGTGGATGTTGGGGTGTTATGGGCGACGGTGAGGGATGACATACCCGAACTTGAGCGTAAGCTTGAAGGTGTGATATGGAACGAGGGATGGCAGGATGATCTATAACGCCCTCCGCCTTTATAATCCGCAGTGTGGATAAGGAGGAGGTGTCCGTATGAGCAGAGTAGCAAATACGGATGATGTACCGCCCGGCTACAGAATGACGGAGTTGGGGCCTTTACCGGAGGAGTGGGAGGTGGTGAGGTTGGGGGAGGTGGTAGAGGTTAAAGGTGGGAAACGCTTACCTAAAGGGCAAAAATTTTCAGAGCGTCCTACTAAATATCCGTATATCCGTGTGGTAAATTTTAGGAATTTCTCAATAACTACGGATAACTTGAAATACCTAACTGAGGACCAACATCGCCTTTTGCAGCGCTATCATATTAAAAAATCGGATGTTTATATTTCAATTGCAGGAACTATAGGTATTGTTGGAAGAATTCCGGATGAATTGGATGGGGCGCACCTTACAGAAAATGCCGCAAGAATTGTGATTTTGTCTCAATCCCTTGACCAAAATTTTCTTATATTTTTCTTGGCTAGTCCAATGGGGCAGATGTACATAAGATCACAAACTACTAAAACTTCGCAACCTAAATTGGCTTTGTCTCGGATAAAAACTCTTCCCATCCTCCTCCCCCCGATTCCGGAGCAGAAGGCCATCGCCTACATCTTAAGGGCTGTGCAGGAGGCGAAGGAGAAGACGGAAGAGGTTATAAAGGCTCTCAAGGAACTCAAGAAGTCTTTGATGAAGCACCTATTCACCTACGGCCCTGTGCCTCTCGGTGAGGTTGATAAAGTGAAGTTGAAGGAAACGGAGGTGGGAGATATACCGGAACACTGGGAGGTGGTGAGGTTTGAGGACGCTATACTTAAAAAAAGAATAAAAACTAGCAAAGTTAAACAGCAAAATTACCTCCCAGTGGGGCGATTCCCTATTGTTGATCAGGGGCAGAATCTAATCGCTGGATACTGGAATAACGAAGATGATGTCTATTATGGACCGCTTCCGGTGATAGTTTTTGGAGATCATACTCGTATATTTAAGTACGTAGATTTTCCCTTTGTACGTGGAGCTGATGGTACTAAAATTTTAATACCTAATACCGAAAAATACTTCCCTCTTTTCCTTTATTATGCCTTACTAAATCTTAAAATTCCAAGTAGAGGTTATAATCGTCATTATCGCATATTACGAGAACAGGTTTTAGTTCTTCCCCCTCTCCACGAGCAGAAACGCATAGCCGAGATACTGAAGGCCGTAGATGACAAAATAGAGGCCGAGAGGAGGAGAGCGGAGGCGTTGGAAAAGGTTTTTAAAGCTCTGCTCAACGACTTGATGACAGCGAAGAGGAGGATACCTAAGGAGTTGGTGGGTAAGTTAGCACACAACATGGAGGGGCTGGTGTGAGAAAGGCAAGAAGGCGAGACCGAAGGAGGGAACTGTACTATATTACGGGAATTGAGAATCTGGAATCTATACTTCGCTCAGGTATTTTGAGCCGTGATGAGGTTGAAAAACTTGGTTTGAATTTTATAGATATAGCAGATGAGGGGATAGTTGAAAAAAGAAGAAAAAAGGGTTTAAGTAAATATGCGAATCTCTACGTCTATCCAAGGAACGCTATGATGTATAGACTATCAAAAAAGCGCAAGAATAAACTACTCGTGATAGGCGTAGATGCAACAGTATCCGAAAGAAGTGGAAGTAAAGTTTCCATAGGTAACGCTGCGAGTGATTATTCAATTCTATTGGATTCTGGAGATGTATATCTAACAAAACTCTTTGAGAAGGTGCGAGATATACGGGATTGGTATTCAAGTGAAGCCATAATAAACATAAAACCTTTTATTAAGAAAAGCAAGCTCCCATTCCCATCTGTGGAGTACTTATTCCCTAAGACCTTTCTACAGTCCGAGGTCTTAATCCCCAAGAGGGTGCCTAAAAAGTACATACGGGCTATTTATGTACCTAACGAAGATATGAAGAAAAAAGTTTTACGAATGGTGGGAAAATTACCTAAAGGTATAGAAATTATTGTTGACCCCGATTTATTCTTTGAACCTCGCAGAAAAGTGGAAATTTATCCAAACCTTTACATAGTGGAAGGTGATATGTTTGATAGCGAGATGCAAACATTAACTATAAGCGTCAACACTGTCGGTGTTATGGGAAAGGGTTTGGCAAGCCGTTTTAAGTACATGTACCCGGCAGCCTTTCTGGTGTATCAAAACATCGTAAAAAGGAAAATATTAAGACCAGGGAGGCCCTACCTTTATAAGCCGGAGAGCCTTAACGGCGAAAGGTGGTTCCTATTCTTTCCTACAAAAAGGCACTGGAAGGAAAAGAGCAATCTCAAGATGATATGTGAGGGTTTGAAGTGGTTTTTGAAGTTTTACAGGAGGGAAGGGGTTAAATCAATAGCCTTCCCCGCCCTTGGGTGTGGTCTTGGGGGATTGAAATGGGAGCAGGTTGGTCCTGTGATGGTAAATTACCTTAAAAACGCAAGTATTCCAGTTGAAGTATATGTTCCTATAAATGACCTTAAGGATGAATATTTTGAGAGAGAATTTTATGAAAGGAGGGTTAAGGGTTGTGAAGATATATTTTCCACTCTCCAACGATAGGTTTATGCCGCATATTCATAGGCGAAGAGCTTTGAGGCAGTTTGAGGGCGACGGTTCGGCTGTATAATAGCGGTAGCGATGTTGGAGATTTTGGTTCCGGGGGTGATTGAGGAGATGGAGGACGATGAGGGGAGGAGATTGTGGGGATATTATTTGATCAAAAGTTAGGATGAAACGAGATTTTTGGGGCAATGAAATCGTGAAAGTAGGGAAGTATCATGTTTTTCATGATGAAAGTCTCCCAGAGAAACGATGGTTAATTATAGGTCTGCTATTTATAAAAAGTCATGATATTGATATTGCACGCAAAATTTTGTATAGGGTAAGGGAGGAGGAAAACTACTTTAGAGAAATTCATTTTAAGGAATTACCTAAATCCTTTTCAGGTAAATATGGTGCAAAAGCAAGAATAGCTAAAAAATGGATGATAGAATTTCGCCAACGTTTGTCAGAGATTGCAAATTTTTCTTGTCTCATTGTAGATCGTTATAGTAGTGCTTACGAACATAGCAGATTTCCAAAAGATTTTCACGAGTACAATCGTTTTACTGCTATGGCGTTAAAAGCTGGTATTAATTGGCATATACTTCAGGAAAACGAATATGATAGATTAGAGATAACTTTTATAACAGATAAAAAGAATCGTAGTATAATTGATAATTTTGAGAAATACATACAACAACGAGCAAGATATGATAGCATTCTACAGAAGGAGGAGAAAGGGAATTATCCTGAAGTAATATTAAAAGTGGTGCCTAAAGACTCTTCAGATGATGATTTACTACAGTTTACTGATTTATTGATAGGTTCAACTCAAGCAGCTTTATTAAATAAAGTGAGAAAACCAGCAAAAAGAGAATTAGCGTCATTTATAGTGCGATGGGTCAGAAAAGATCAATATAGATGGCGTAGGAAATTTAATTTATGGGGTTTCCCTGATGAAGAAGGGAGACCATACACCAATATTTATTTAAAAATGCGAGAAAATGAGCCAAACTTATTTGATAACACAAGGCATAAGAAGGGGTAAAGATCATGTTCTCCGAACGCCAGACCGTTCAGGAACCTATAATCCGCCACACCCAGGAGGTGGGTTGGAGGTACCTCCCTCCGGATGAGGCCCTTAGGCTACGGGGAGGGGAGAGTAGTCCCGTACTGCGGAGCATTCTGATAGAGCAACTTCAGAAACTCAACCCCACTGCCATAGTAAACCGGACGAAGGCCGAAGAGGTGATAGACAGACTTGTAAGGGTGAGGCCCAACGTTGAAGGAAATTACGAGGTGTGGGAGTACCTGAGGGGCCTTAAGACCGTATTCGTTGAGGAGGAGAAAAGGGAGAAGAACGTACGCCTTATTGACTTTGAGGTTCCGGAGAACAACGTATTCCACATAACCGAGGAGTTCCGCTTCGTCAGTGGAACCTCCACCGTTCGCCTTGACATCGTCTTCCTCGTCAACGGCATCCCCGTTGTGGTCCTTGAGGCCAAGGCCCCTACGAAGGTTGAGGGCATAGGGGAGGCCCATGAGCAGATAAGACGGTACCACGACGAGGCTCCGGAGCTTCTGGTACAGAGCCAAATATACGTAATTACAGACTTCCACCGCTTCCTCTACGGCCCCACGTGGAACCTCTCCCGTAAAGCCCTGTTCAATTACAGAGACGAGCAGGCCGGGGACTTTGAGACCCTCGTCAAGGCCTTCGTATCCCGGAGGAGGATCCTTGAAATCCTCGGCAGGTACATCCTCTTCGTCCGGAGGGACGGGGAGCTGTCCAAGGTGGTCCTCCGTCCCCATCAGATGAGGGCCGTCGGAAAGGTCGTAGGGAGGGCCAGTGACCGCGGAAAGCGTAGGGGACTCGTATGGCACACACAGGGTTCCGGGAAGACCTACACGATGATAACCGCCGCCAGACTTATACTGGAGGACCCCCGCTTCAAGAACCCCACCGTCCTTATGATAGTGGACAGGAACGAACTCCAGCAGCAGCTCTTCCAGAACCTTGAGGCCGTCGGTTTCGGAAACCTCCACGTTGCCAAGAGCAAAAGACACCTCCGGGAACTCCTCAAGAGGGACACCCGCGGCCTGATAGTCTCTATGATCCATAAGTTTGATAAAGCGGACGCCAACCTGAACACCCGCTCCAACATCATCGTCCTGATAGACGAGGCTCACAGATCAACGGGCGGGGACCTCGGAAACTACCTTATGGGGGCGCTTCCCAACGCCACGTTTATAGGTTTCACCGGGACACCGATAGATAAGACGAGTAGGGGGAAGGGTACCTTCAAGGTCTTCGGTGTGGATGACCCTCCGAGGGGTTATCTGGACAAGTACTCCATAAAGGAGTCTATAGAGGATGGGACCACCGTTCCCCTCCATTACCAGATGGCCCCAAACGAGTTGGTCGTGGATAGGGAGACGATGGAGAGGGAGTTCTGGAAGGCCGCCGCCCTTGAGGGTGTGGCCGATATAGAGGAGATAAACCGGGTGTTGGATAGGGCGGTGAATCTCAAAAATATGCTCAAAAACAGCGAAAGAGTTGAGAAGATCGCCCGTTTTGTGGCCGAACACTTTAAAAGCAACGTTGAACCTATGGGGTACAAGGCCTTCCTTGTGGCCGTGGATAGGGAGGCGTGCGTCCTCTACAAGGAGGCTTTGGACAGGTACCTGCCCCCTGAATACAGCGAGGTCGTAATAAGCCGGAACCACAACGACCCTCCCCATCTGAAACGCTACCACCTAAGCGACGAGGAGGAGACCCGCGTAAGGAAGGCCTTCAGGAAGCCCGACGAAAACCCCAAGATTCTCATAGTCACGGAGAAGCTCCTGACCGGATACGACGCCCCGATCCTTTACGCTATGTACCTTGACAAACCCATGCGGGACCACGTCCTCCTCCAAGCCATTGCCAGAGTGAATCGCCCGTACGAGGACGAAGACGGACGTAGGAAGACCAACGGACTCATAATTGACTTCGTAGGCATATTTGACAACCTTGAAAAGGCCCTCGCCTTTGACTCGGAGGACATCAAGGGAATAGTTGAGGGAATAGACGTCCTGAAGGAGCGCTTTGAGGAGCTCATAAGAGTGGGGAGGGAGGAGTACCTACCCGTATTTGATCCCAACGAACCGGACAGGGTCGCCGAAGCCATCCTCCAACGCTTCAAGGATAAACCCTTGAGGGAGGAGTTTTATAGGTTCTTTCGCGAACTCCAAGAACTCTACGAGGTGCTATCCCCCGACCCCTTCCTCCGTCCCTTCTTGGACGACTACAGGAAACTCGTTGAGATGTACAGGATCCTGCGAAGCGCCTACGAGCCTTCGGTTGATGTTGATAAGTCCTTCCTTAGAAAGACAGCCGAAATCGTACAGAGGCACACCCGTACCCCAACCTTAAACCTCCTTAAAGAGACCTACGAGATAACCCCCGAAACCCTTGAGTCCCTCCTAACCGCCAGGCACAAACCCGAAACCGTCAGGATGTTTAACCTCCTCAACACCATAGCCCGGATGGTGGCGGAGGAGGGGAAGGAGAAACCTTTCCTCATACCCATAGGGGAGAGGGCGGAGAGGATAAGGAAGGCCTTTGAGGAGAGGCAGATAAACAGCAGGCAGGCCCTAAAGGAGCTGGAGAAACTCGTAAGGGAGATAAAGGAGGCCCAGAGGCAGATGGGGGAAACCCACCTCTCCAACGGTGCCTTCGCCGTAAAGTGGTGGCTGCGGCTCCACAAGGGGTTGGACCCCCATACCTCCGAAGATCTCGCCCTCGGTATAGACGAGGCCCTGAAGGAGTTCCCCTATTGGAGTAAGAGCGCCCGACAGGAGGGAGGCCTCCGCAGGAGGCTCTACAAGGTCCTCAAAGGGGCAGGTATAGAGGACAGGGTTGAATGGGCAAACGACATCCTTAACCTGCTAAGGAGGATAGCGGATGAGTGAGGACGTAATGCGGGACATTCTCATCGCCGAAGTCTGGACGTGGGCGAGGAGGATAGGGGTTGAGGACAGGTTGAAGGAGATACACGTGAGGCCGATGAAACGGAAGTGGGCGAGCGTCTCAACGAGGGGAAGGCTCACCTTAAACAGCGACCTACTCAAGCAACCCGCCCGCTTCCGCCACGAGGTGATAGTACACGAGCTGGTGCATCTTAAGCTGATGGACGGGAAACACACGAAGTTCTTCAACCTCCTCGTGAAGGCCTACCTGAGCAAGTACGGGATAGGGTAATGGGATAGCAGTGCGCTTTTATAATCACCGCTATGCTCCTACTATCTGCCGCCCTTAGCAGTCGCGCCCTTGACTCCCTACAGCAGCTCTACCCGGAGATAAGACCTTACATCCTCGCCGCAAAGGCAACCCTCAAGACCACCCCTCCGGGGGAAGCCTCCCGCATCCTCCGGGAGATATGCTCACTGAAAGATAAGAGGCCCTGCCGTCTGGCCTGCAACCGACTCGCCGGGGGAGGATCGCCGGCCGTCAAGGTTCCTCCCTGTCCGAAGACCTACCCCGTCCTCAAGTACCTCTACAGGAAGACCCGCAAGGTCTCCTACCTCGCCGACCTCGGCCGCCTCTACCCAAGGACAAAGGAGGCGAAGAAACTCCTCAAACTCCCAGTTTCCAAGAAATTGAAGCTTCGGGTTATGCTCGCCCACGGGATGTGGGACTCCGTCCTCAAGGCGGCGGATACGACGGACCCGGAGGAGTACGGCCTGTACCTGGTGGCGAAGTGGAAGAGGAGGGGGGTATCCTTCTCCGAGGTTCTCAAGATGCCCCCGGAGTACCGGAAGAGGGCGCTCATAAAGCACCTTGTGCGGTTTCTGAACGCCGAAGACTACGACTCCATATCCCTGGCCCTCTTGGAGCTCATCAGGATGGGGGATTACAGGAGGGCCTACCGAGTGATGGCTTCGGAGGTGGCTAAACCCTTCCTCCGCTACGAGGCCTCCGACCTCTACGCCCGCATTTCGGCCACCGCCTATGACGGCTTGGACCCGGAGAGCTTCGTATGGCTCGGCCTCTCCGCCTACGGCGTCCATTACCTTGAAGACGCGTACAACTACTTCTACGAGGCCCGCAAGAGGGCGGAGAGGGGGTCCTTCGTATGGACGCAGGCGACCTACTGGCTCTACCTACTAAGCCGGGATACCAACTACGTCCGGGACCTCCGCACCTACAACCCCATAAGCTACTACTACCTTGAACTTTCGGAGGACGTTCCATGGAAGGAGGGGGACGTCTGGGACACCGCTGGCAACCTTAGGAACTACGAGATAGGCAAGGTGATGGAGAAACTCTGGGGCTGGAGCCTCGCCTACCCCTGGTACGTTAAGGACGTCCCCTCCGGCTACAGGAGGGCAAGGGAGCTGATGGACGAGGGGAACTTCCTGAAGGCCTCCTACGTCCTGGCGGGGGTGTATAGGGTGGCAGACAAGGGTAGGGGGGTACCCCTCTGGTGGGGGAGGATGGCCTTCCCTTACACCCTCTACGGGAGGGAGATAGACTCGGCGGCCAAGGAGTTCGGCATAGACCCCCTCTTCCTCCGGGCTATAGTCAGGGAGGAGTCCCGGTTCAAGAGGAAGGCGAGGTCAAGGGCGGGGGCTATGGGTCTCGCCCAGATAATGCCCTTCAACGTCAGGCGGTTCAGGAGGGAGATGAAGGAGAGGGTGAGGGACCCCTACGCCCCCCTGACCAACCTAAGGATGGGTGCCTTCCTCCTTAGGGAGGCCTTCCAGATCTACCGTTCCCCTCACCTTGTGGCCGCCGCCTATAACGCCGGTAGGGGGGCCTTGGACAGGTGGCTCTGCAGGTACGGGTACGAGCTCCTGAACTTCCCCCACTTCATAGACGTAATACCCTACAGCGAGACCCGGAAGTACGTCCGGAGGGTGATACGGAGCTACAGGGCCTACCGTTCCCTCTACGGCCGGGGTTTCCCCGGCGTAAAATAACGGGGCGTGATAGGTGTAATAGGAGGTACGGGGACCCTCGGTAGGGCGCTCCGGGAGGTACTCCCCGTAATCAAGTTTCACTCAAGGAGGGATTTTGACCTTAGGAACGTAGGGGGCGTAGAGAGGTACCTGCGGAAGTTCCTACGGGAGCTGAAGGTGGTCATAAACGCCGCCGCGTACACGGACGTAGACGGTGCGGAGGGGAATCCGGTTGAGGCCACCCTGGTGAATGCGGACTTCCCCAAGGTGTTGGCGAGGGTAAGCCGGGAGATGGGGGTAAGGCTCGTACACGTATCCACGGACTACGTCTTTGACGGTAGGGTTGGCTTCTACTACGAGGACGACTACCCCCAACCCCTGGGGGTCTACGGAAAGACCAAGCTCCTCGGCGAGAGGTACGTTCTGGAGGAGAACCCCGACGCCATCGTGATAAGGACCTCGTGGCTCTACGGTCCGGGGGGGAGGAACTTCTTCAGCCGCCTCCCCTCAATGCTCCTCAAGGGTGAGGAGGTGAAGGCCCACGACGGACAGCTCTCTTCCCCCACCTACGCCCCCTTCCTCGCACGGGTCATCTTTGAGATGTTGGAGGGGGAGGTCCCCGGAGGCGTATACCACGTAACCGGCCGCTTCCCCACGACCCCCTTTAAGGCCGCCGTACTCTTAGGGGACGCCCTCGGCTCCAGGTCCAGGATCCTCCTCCGCTCTCCCGGCCCCGGTATGGAGATAAGGCCGAGGACCTCCGTTCTACTCTCCTCAAGGTACCGGTACGATGCCCCCTCCTTCCTGAAGTGTATGGAGGAGTACGTGGCCTTCCTCCGCTCCAGCGTAGAATCTTAGCATGGTTGAGAACATACGGAAGTTTCCGGATATGCTCCTCTACGAGCCGGATGCGGAGGGGACCTTCAGGCCCTACGAGGGCGGCAGGATCGTAATAATGGGCATGGGAGGCTCGGCGGCGGCGGGGGACCTCTTCGCCGACTGGCTCGGCCTTGACGTAAGGACGGTGCGGCACTACGACCTTCCTCCCTTCTACGGTGAGGGGGACACCTTTGTTGCCGTAAGCTATTCCGGAAATACGGAGGAGACCCTGTCGGCATACTCGCAGGCTGTGAAGAGGGGGATGAGGGGGTTCGTGATCACGACGGGGGGGAAGTTGCGGGAGATGGCCAAGGGGGACGGTGTGCCTGTCGTAACGGTACCCTCCGGATACCAGCCAAGGGAGGCCTTCGGCTTCCTCTTCAAGGCCCTGGCTTTCGGGGCGAGGGAGATGGGTATAATCAAAGGGGAGGAGTACGGGGAACTCCTGAAGGCGGCGGAGGAGCTGAAGGGGTACGGTGAGGAGTTGGACGGTGAGGACTCCCCCACGTACGAGGTGGCCAGCCGAATATACAAACGCCTGCCCCTGATATACGCGGACGCCTCCATCGGCTCCGTGGCCGTCCGCTGGAAGAACCAGATAAACGAGAACGCCAACGCCTTCGCCCACGTGATGCTCTTCCCGGAGCATAACCACAACGAGATAGAGGGGTTTGACCACCCCGAATTCCTTGATACCAAGGCCTGGCTCGTCTTCCTAAAGACGGACTACGACCACCCGAGGGTAAGGTTGCGGATGGAGATAGTGGAGGACCTCCTGCGGGACTACGTCCTCGGAGCCTACAGCGTTGGGGCGAAGGGGGAGAGCAGACTGGCCCAGATGCTCTACCTCATCTGGTTCGGGGATTTCGTTTCCTACTGGCTTACGGTGGAGTACGGGGGAGACCCCTACCGGATAGACCGCATAAGGAAACTCAAGGAGATACTCGGCCGACGGTGATGTTTGAGAGGACGGTAGGGCAGGGGGTGGCCAAGCGGGTCCTCTCCCGCTTCCTTGAGGGTGCGGAGGTCCCCACCCTCATGCTGGTGGGTCCGGAGGGGGTGGGGAAGGCCACCCTCGCCTACGAGTTCCTTGAGGTTCTAGCCTCAAAGTACGGACTCGCAGAGAAGGTGAGGCGTCTAACCTGTCAGGATGTCCTCTTCGTCTCACCCGTCCCCCCCGTTCCGGGGAAGCCTCGGCCCGAAGACTTCTACGAGTCCCGCTCCACCATCGGGATAAACCGCATAAGGGAGATAAAGGCGGAGGTGGTAAGGCCCCCCGTCGCCCTCAACCGTAAGGTGGTGGTGATAATGAACGCCGAGAACGCCACCCTTGAGGCCCAGAACTCCATGCTCAAGCTCCTTGAGGAGGGCTGGAGGCGTACCCTCTTCATCCTCATAACCTCCCACCCCCACCGGGTCCTGCCCACCATACGTTCCCGGTCCCTGAAGGTCAGGTTCTCACCCCTAAGCTACGGGGACTTCATAAAGGTGGTAGGGGAGGAGGACCCCGTCCTCTACGAACTCTCTGGCCACAGTCCGGGCGTCGCCCTCCGGCTCCTCTCCCACGTCCGGGACTACCGCAGGGTGATAAACCTCTGGAAGGCGTACGCCCTCGGAAGCCTCACCGCATCCCAGGAGCTCCTGAAGAAACTCAACGAGGGGGGACCTATGCTCCTGCGACTCGGATACTACGCTTTAAGGGAACTGCACAGGGACGGAGCCATAGACTACCGCAGGTTCAACCGGTTGTACCTCGCCATCAGGGACACCGAAACCGGCTACCGGAGGTACCTGCCCAACCCCTTCCTCCACCTACTTGCCGTCTGGAATCCGGAGTACTCAACCGTAGAGGCCTAACGGAGGTTCAGTCGCTTGAAGATCGGCTCCGGTATGGCCTTTATCACCCACATTATGAACCGCCAGTAGCCGGGCGTATATACCTCGTCCTTCCCCTTCTCTATGGCCATCACGATGTCCCTCGCTACCCTCTCCGGTTTGGATACGAGCCTCTTCGGAAGGTCAAGGTGGGCGGTCATAGGGGTGGCCACGAAGCCCGGTTTGATGGTAACGACCCGGACCCCTTTCCTATACAGCCTGTTCCGGAGTCCGCTTAGGTATATGCTCAAGGCTCCCTTGGCACTCCCGTACGTGAAGTTGCTGCCCCTTCCCCTGTCCCCGGCGACGGAGGATATGGCGGCTATGGTACCCTTCCCCCTCTCCTCCATATAGGGTACGATGTGGGTGAGGATGGAAACGGCTCCAAGGTAGTTTATCTCAATTATCCTCCTGGCCTCGGAGAAGTCCCTGACCGCCCTCTCCTGATCCCCGAGGTAGCCGAAGGCTATCAGAACCCTGTCTATCTCCCCCATCTCCTTCAGTACCTTGCGGAAGAACGGGCCGTGGGAGTCGTAATCCATAGCGTCAAAGCGGTCAGCGTAGGTCTTCACACCGTACTTTACGCGTAGGTGGGAGGCGAACCTCTCCGTCTCCTCGTAGTTCCGGCTGGCCAGATAGAGCTCTTCCCCCTTCCCGGCGAGGATCTCGGCCACCGCCTTGGCTATGGCGGAGTTGGCTCCGAGGATGAGGGTCTTCATACGGGGATTTTAAGAGCGTTCTGGTTGCGGTTGAAATAAAAAAGGGCGGGGACGGGGCCCCGCCCCTTACTTTCCGGTACTACCTTCAGTGGGTGAAGAACTTGAGGAGGACGCCGCCGTACTGGTGGATGAGGGGACCGAAGACGAGGGAGACGATGGACATGAGCTTGATGAGGATGTTCATTGAGGGACCGGTGGTGTCCTTGAAGGGGTCGCCAACGGTGTCGCCGACGACGGCGGCCTTGTGGGCGTCGGACCCCTTACCGCCGAAGTTCCCGGCCTCTATGTACTTCTTGGCGTTGTCCCAGGCCCCACCGGTGTTGGCCATGAAGATGGCTATCAAGGCTCCCACTAAGAGAGCGGCACCCAAGAAGAAACCGAGGGCCTCCGTGCCGAGGAGCCAGCCGACGATGAGGGGAGCGAGGACGGCCGAGACGCCCGGCAGGATCATCTCCCTTATGGCGGCCTGGGTGACGATGTCTATGGCCTTGTCGTACTGGGGCTTGGCGTTGGGGTCGGTTAGGAGCTTCAGCTCCTTGAACTGGCGGCGCACCTCCGCCACCATCCTGTTGGCGGCCCTACCCACGGCCTTGAGGGTCATAGCCGCTATTAGGGCGGGCATGGCCGCTCCGAGGAAGGCCCCGGCGACGCTCTCCACCTTGGTGAAGTCCAGGGCCTCAAGCCCTACCGTCTCGGTGTATGCCACCAGGAGGGCGAGGGCGGCCAGGGCGGCGGAACCTATGGCGAAACCCTTACCTATGGCGGCCGTGGTGTTGCCGAGGGCGTCCAACTTGTCGGTTATGGCCCTCACGTCCTCACCGAGGTGGGCCATCTCCGTTATCCCGCCGGCGTTGTCGGCTATGGGGCCGTAGGAGTCCGTGGTCATCACTATGCCGACGGTGGCCAGCATACCGACGGCGGCGAGGGCCACACCGTAGATGCCGAGACCGGGCGCACCCCAGACCTCCGCGGAGAAGTAGCCGAAGAGGATGGCGGCGGCTATGGTTATGAAGGGTAGGACCACCGACTCGTATCCGACGGCTACGCCGTTTATTATCACGGTCGCCGGCCCGAACTTGGCCGACTCTGCTATGAACTTGATGGGGCTTCCGGAGGTGTAGTATTCGCTCTCAAAACCTATCAGGAGACCGGCCACCAGGCCACCGACCACGGCCAGCCACGTACCGATGCTGCCGACGACGACCTGGTTGACGAAGTACGCCCCGATAACGAAGAGGACGGCGGCGGTTATGGTGGCGTTCCTTATGGCCGTCTGCGGGTCGGCCTTCTTGAAGAGGTCAATGGCATACACGGCTATCAGGGAGACCACGAGGCCGAGGGCGGCGAGGATTATGGGGAGGGCGCCGTACTCTAACTTCATGTTGGAGAGGGAGAAGGAGCCGGCGAGGGCTATGGCGACGGTGGCCACCATGCTGCCAACGTAGGACTCGTAGAGGTCGGCACCCATCCCGGCCGTGTCTCCGACGTTATCTCCAACGTTGTCGGCTATGACGGCGGGGTTGCGGGGGTCGTCCTCCGGTATCCCGGCCTCCACCTTACCCACCAGGTCCGCACCGACGTCGGCCGCCTTGGTGTATATCCCACCGCCCACGCGGGCGAAGAGGGCGACCGAGGAGGCACCCATACCGAAGCCGCTCAAGACCGCCGCATCCTTCGTGAGCCAGTACCAGAAGGCGACGCCAAGGAGACCGAGGGCGGCGACGGTTATTCCCATCACGGAGCCACCCTTGAAGGCCACGGAGAGGGTGTCGCCGGCGTTCTTGGTCTTGTAGGCCACGTAGGCCGTGCGGACGTTGGCGAGGGTGGCGGCGGCCATCCCGACGAAGCCGGCGAGGAGGGAGAAGAGGGCGCCCGTCAGGTAGGCCACACCGACCATGGGTTTGATGGCGAAGGTCAGGACGAGGAATACTATCACCACGAATATGCCGATGTACATGTACTCACGGCGGAGGAATACGAAGGCACCCTTACGGATGGCCGCAGCGTACTCCACCATCTTCCCCTCTCCACCGGGGAGACTCCCTATGTAGTAGTAGGTGGCGATAGCGGCGAGGAATCCGAGAACGCCGAGAGCCACCGCGCTCAAGAGGAGAGTTTCCACCATAGGTGGCGATTCTACTCCCGAAAGGTGGGTTTTTTAAAAACGGATAGGGTAGGGCGGGGACCCTTACCTTTTTCCTACCGCCCTCAAGAACTCAACGAACCTCCCGAACCCCTCGTCCCTGCACGCCTTGGCCACCCTCCTACTTACACGCTGGGCTATGAGCCTCAACATACCTCCACCGTAGGGCGGCCCTCCGTTGTTAGATATACACTCCAGAGCCTCCTTGGGTCTGACGGGCTTCCCGTCCTCCCTCACCCCGTACTCCTTACGGCAGTCCTCTACGATCCGCCTATCAACCCCCAAAGCCCACGTGAGCCTCCATGTGTCGTACCAGGCCCAAACTTCTATCTCCGGCGACAGGACTACGACCTCTATGTCCTCCGCCCCCCATGTGGTGTTCCTGAGGATCAGTTCCTTGATGCGCTTTTCAATCTCCCCCTTACCCGGGGAACCGCTCCACTCCTCGTCCAACATCACCAGGACCTTCCTCGCCCTGCCCTGATAGGCCCGTAGAAGCTCGTACGGGTTCTTGAATACCCCCGGATCGCTCTCGTAGTGGACGATCACCTCGTACCTGATGGGGCCAACACCGATCGCCTCCCTCTTCTCCTTAAGCAGGACGTCCACAAAGACCTCCGCGTGGGAGTCCGCCACGAGTATGACGACGTCGTACTCGCTCATAGGATACCGCTCACCACCAACTTATCAAGGGGAACCTCCTCCCTCCACCTCCGGAGGGCCGGATGCTCCGTCCCCCTCACTATGTCCGTGGCCCCATCCTCGGTTTTCCTGAAGACGAGGATGTCCTTCGGCTGCATCTGACGGAGTATCAGGGGGGAGTGGGTGGCTACGAATATCTGGTTGTCGGACGGGCCTTTGAGTACCTCCAACAGGCTGCTTACGGCGCGGGGGTGTATCCCGTTCTCCGGCTCCTCTATGAGGAATATGCGGCTCTGGGGTGGGAGGAAGGGGATGACGCTAAGGGCGAGGAACCGGAGGGTACCGTCGGACAGTACCCACGATGGGGCCTTCAGACCGTACCTGTAGCGGAGGACGACGTACAGGAAGTTATCCTCCGGTCTGCGTTGAATCTCAATATCCTCAACGTCCTTCAGGGCGGAGCTGACATGCGAGACGTACCACTTAAACCTCCGGGGGTAGTTGTCCTTCAGGTCCAACAGGACGGTGGGGAGGTTGGAGCCGTCGGGCTGGAAGGTGGTGGGGGCGCTCGGTGGGGTCGGACGCCTCATCCTCTCAACGTTTAGATGGACGAAGAGGAGGGAGTTCTTCAGTACGTTCCTGAACCACAGCGAGGTCCTGAACCTCCGCTCGTCCTCCAAAAGGACGGAGAGGACGGACTTACGGGGGTTTATGCTAAGGGTTATGTTGAAGGGTCTGGAACCCCGCTCCGACCTCATATAGACCCCTGGGCCGTACTTCGGCCTCCGGGCCACTATCCTGTGTCCTACCGGCGTCCTTACCTTCTTCTTCGTAGTGTCAATAAGGGGCCTGTCCGGGAGCGTCTGGGGGAAAAAGTCCCGTTTCGGAGGCGGTTCTTCGGTGGAGGAGCTATCCACCAGATAGAGGTGTTCCCTGACGGGAGCGGGGCCGTACTCCCCCGTTCCCACCTTCAGCATGTACTTTATCCTGTCGTAGAGCCTCTCCTTACCCCGCTTATCCTTGGTTCTCACCTTGTACTCCTCCGGCAGCTCGTACTCCACGACGAACTCAAAACCCTCCCCTACGTCCTCCATCATCCATACGAGGTGGGAGAAGTCGGGCGCCCGCCTCCGCACCGCCCCCATAACCCCATCCTCGGAGGTTATCATATCCTTTATGAAGAGGAGGACGTCAAGGAAGTTGCTCTTACCGGAGGCGTTCGGCCCTATCAGGACGTTAAAGTGGCCCACAGGTACGTCCACCCACCGCAGGCTTCGGTACCTGCGGGCCTTCAGTCTTATCAGCATCTCTCACCGAGTACGGCCTGGGCGGCCGCAAGACGGGCCACCGGCACCCTGAAGGGGGAGGCGCTCACGTAATCAACCCCCGCCTTATAGAACTTCCGTATGCTCTTGGGGTCCCCGCCAT
>WGAN01000044.1 GCA_015494805.1 Caldifarciminota bacterium | reverse complement strand
GTTTGAGGCTGCGGGCGGTGAGCCGTGAAGATCTGCCCGACCTTGCCCGCTGGTTCAGCGACGTAGAGGTCCTACAGTACCTCTCCCGCGTGTGGCCACACTCGGTGGAGGACGAGGAGGAGTGGTTTCAGAAGGTGCGTCAACGCCCGATGTGGGAGAGGCCCTTCACCATTGACATACGGGAGGGGGAGGGCTGGAAACTGATAGGAATCACGGGGCTTAGTCGCATAGACTGGATAAACCGCTCGGCCATCCTGGGTATAGCCATAGGTGAAAAGGACTACTGGGACAGGGGATACGGCACGGAGGCTGTGCAGGCTATGCTCGCCTTAGCCTTTGATATACTGAACCTCAACAGGGTGGAGTTGGAGGTCTTTGACTTCAACGTTCGGGCGAGGAAAGCCTACGAGAAGGCCGGTTTCCGTATGGAGGGCCGCCGTCGTCAGGCCCGCTATCCATCGGGGAGGTACCACGACGTACTCGTTATAGGGATACTGCGGTATGAGTGGGAGCCTCCGGAGTGGTGGAGACCCCTTCCTCTGCACTAAAATGCCAAGAACGGAGGTAGTTTTATGAAAAGAGAAGTCCCCCTTATACCCTTAGAGCTGTTCTTCAAGCATCCGGAATACGTCCAGGTGCGGGTATCACCCGACGGGAGATCCTTGGCTTACCTGCGGCCGTGGGAGGGGGTGATGAACCTGTGGGTACAAGATCTATCAACGGGTGAGAGCAAACGCATAACGGAGGATCGCGGCAGGGGGGTGATGGGGTTCAGGTGGGCCTACAACGGCCAACTCCTCTACGTCCAAGACAGGGACGGGGACGAGAACTGGAGGGTGTATGCCGTAGGTCCGGAGGGGGGTGAGGCCCGTCTCCTGACTCCGGGTGAGGGCGTTCAGGCCAGATTCGTAAAGCTCCATCCGGACCATCCCCACAGCGTCCTCCTTGCCGTAAACGACAGGGATCCGGCCCTTCATGACGTCTGCCGCGTTGACCTCAAAACCGGCGAGTGTGTCCGGGTGATGGAAAACGATATAAACGCCACAGCGTTTATCGCGGACGAGAACCTGCGGGTGCGTGTGGCCTCGCGTATGACGGACGACGGCGGTGGGGAGCTTCTGCACCTAACGGAGGAAGGCTGGAAAGTCTTCTATAGGTGGGGCTTGGAAGACTGGCTCGTCTCACCGGCTGAACTGCGTGGAAACACCCTATACCTCTTCAGCAGTCTTGGGAGGGAGACCGCCTCCTTGAGAGCCTACGACCTTACGACCGGCGAGGAGAGGATTCTCGCGGAGGACCCGGAGTACGACATGGACCCGTACACCTTCCTCGGACCGGCCCTCCTCTTCCATCCGAGGGCAGAGAGGCCGGAGGCGGTTGCCGTGTTCAGGGAAAAACTCACGTGGATAGTCCTTGACCCGGACTTGAGGGAAGACTTTGAGCGACTGGCCGAGGTTGAACCGGACTGCCAGTTCGGGATCTACAGCCGGGACCTTTCCAACCGCATCTGGGTGGTGGTTTATGAGGGGGATCGTAAGCCCCCGCGATACTACCTATACGACCGTCACACGAAGGAGGCCCGCTTCCTCTTCTCCTCCAACCCGGAGATTGAGAGATATCCCCTGGCCGAAGTCAAGCCTGTGCGGATAAGGGCTAGGGACGGTCTTATACTGCATGGCTACCTGACCCTGCCGCCGGGGATTGAGCCGAAAAGCCTCCCTACCGTCATCCTGCCCCACGGAGGTCCCTGGGCGAGGGATGTCTGGGGATGGGACCCCGTCGTTCAGTGGCTGGCAAACAGGGGCTACGCCGTCCTCCAGGTCAACTTCAGAGGCTCTACGGGGTACGGTAAAACCTTCCTTAATGCCGGGAACAGGCAGTGGGGGAGGAAGATGCAGGACGACCTGACGGATTCCGTCCTGTGGCTTATAAGCGAGGGCATCGCCGACCCCAAACGCGTGTGTATAATGGGGGGAAGCTATGGAGGCTACGCCACCCTGGCCGGACTCACCTTTACGCCGGAACTCTACGCCTGCGGTGTGGATATAGTTGGCCCCTCCAACCTCTTCACCCTACTTGAGAGCATACCGCCCTACTGGAAGCCCTTGGTTAGCCTCTTTTACCACCGCATGGGCCATCCGGAGAGGGACGCCGACCTTCTAAGGGAGGTCTCACCCCTCTTCCACGCCGAGAGGATACGCGCTCCGCTGCTGATAGGTCAGGGGGCGAACGACCCCCGCGTCAAGCGTCGGGAGAGCCTGCAGATAGTGGAGGCCCTGAGGAGACTGGGGCGGGAGGTGGAGTACGTTGAGTACCCGGACGAGGGCCACGGTTTCTTTAAGCAGGAGAACCGTCTGGACTTCTACCGCAAAGCCGAGAGGTTTCTGGCCAAGCACTTAGGGGGAAGGACGGAGGAGCGTCCCAACCCTTAGGGGCCGTAAGTCCTCACCGATAAAGCATTTGGAGGTGAGTTCCCCTCGGAGGACCAATAAAAAAAGCGCCCCCACCGGGATTTGAACCCGGGTTTCGTGGCTGAGAACCACGCGTCCTAGACCTGGCTAGACGATGGGGGCGCGTGAGGATGATATTATAAGGGTGAAATGGGGCCACGGGGAGGCCTCAATCTATGACCTCCCCGCACTTCTTGCAGTACCTCACCTTGCGGCCGTCCTCAAGGAAACGGAAGCCAACGCGGGTGGGCTGCCCGCACTTGGGACACACCAACATCAGCTTGGAGATGTATATCGGGGCAGGTACCTCCTCAACCTGGCCCTCCTGTTGGCCGTGTCTCTTCCCCCTGTGCCTCTTTACGAGGTTCACCCCCTCAACTATGGCCCTACCCTTACGGGGGAACATCCGCATTACCCTACCCTGATGCCCCTTCCACTTTCCGGAAAGGACTATGACGATATCCCCGCGCTTTATCTTCTGGGCCATCACAGTACCTCCGGTGCGAGGGAGACTATCTTAAGGAAGCCCTTGTCGCGCAGCTCACGGGCCACGGGTCCGAAGACGCGGGTCCCCTTAGGCTCACCGGCCTGGTTTATGAGGACGACGGCGTTGTCCCCGAAGCGGATGTAGGAGCCGTCCCTCCGGCGGATCTCCTTCTTGGTGCGAACTATTACGGCCTTGTGGACCTCCCCTTTCTTGGCGGAGGCGTTGGGTATGGCCCTCTTTATGGAGACCACCACCACGTCGCCGACGTTGGCGGCCACCCTTCCCCCTCTGCGTCCGCTCCCCTTAAGCACCTTGATTATCAGGGCCTCCTTCGCCCCAGTGTTGTCGGCCACGACGACGTAGGAAAGTTCAGGCAGATTCCTCATTTTGCAGTACCTCCTTCGCTATCTCCTCAAGGACGGGCGCCTTGCGGAGTATCTTGACGAGCCTCCACCTCTTGAGCTTGGAGAGAGGCCTCGTCTCCATCACCTCAACCAGGTCCCCTACCTTACTCTCGTTGTTTTCATCGTGGACGTATATCTTCTTGCGCACCTTTACGTACTTCCTGTACTTGGGGTGCATCTTCATCCTGTAGATGGCCACGACGCGGGTCTTGTTCATCCTGTCGCTGACGACTATGCCGCGGAGGACCTTCCTCCTCCCCCTGTGTCCCTGATTGCTCATAGCTTTACCCCCTTCTCACGGAGTACCGTCAGTACCCTCGCTATCTCCCTGCGGTAGTACCTTACCAAGTTGCGATCCTCAAGCTGTCCGAGGGCCTTCTTGAAGCGGGCGTCCCGGAGTTGGGCGCGGAGTACCCGGAGCCTCGCCTGAAGCTCGTCTACGCTCATAGCCCTTAAATCCTTGGCCTTGGTGGGCTTCATCTCCCGACCTCCTTGGTTGAGACTATCTTGGTGCGGACGGGGAGCTTGGAAGCCGCGGTCTTGAGGGCCTTGATGGCGTCCTCTTCCTTGGCGCCGGCGATCTCAAAGAGGATGGTACCGGGCTTTACGACGGCGTACCAGGCGTGGACGTCCCCCTTACCGCCTCCCATACGGACCTCTGCGGGCTTCTTGGTGTAGGGCCTGTGGGGGAAGATGCGGATCCAGAGTCGGGCCTTCTTGCCAACGGCACGGACTATGGCGACGCGGGCGGCCTCTATCTGCCGGGCGAAGACCCTACCCCTGTCTATGCTCTTTAGGGCGTAGTCGCCGTACTCTATGCGGTTCCCGGCCGTGGCCACCCCCTTGAGCTTGGCCCTGTGTTGCTTCCTCCACTTCACACGGCGGGGCTGCATCATGGCTTTACCTCCTTCTTACCGCGGAGGATGTCCCCCTTGTATATCCAGACCTTCACACCGATGGTTCCCCACTTGGTGAAGGCGGTGTCGTACCCGTAGTCTATGTTGGCTCGGAGGGTCTGGAGGGGTACCCTTCCCTTGATGTACCACTCCTTACGGGCTATCTCGGCCCCGCCTATACGTCCCTTCACCTGTACCCTTATCCCCTTGGCGCCCATCCTCATGGCGGAGTAGACCGCCCTCTTCATCAGGCGGCGGTGATAGACTCGCTGCTCAAGGCGACGGGCTATGTTGTATGCCACGAGCTGGGCGTCAAGTTCGGGGTGGGTTATCTCCTGATGCTCAACGAATATCCTCTTCTCCGGCCCCCCGAAGGTCTTGTTCAGGGCCTCCCGGAGTCCCTCTATGTTCTTTCCGCCCTTACCGATTATCACACCCGGACGGGCGGTGTGTATGGTGACGTGTACGTTCAGGCCCACACGGTTTATGGTTATCCGGGAGATCTGGGGGTCGTTGGGGAGCCTCCTGTAGTACTCGGTTATGAACTTCCTTATCTGGTAGTCCTCAAGGAGGTTCTGAACGTACTCCTGCTTAGTCTCGGCGTACCAGATTGACTGCCAGGGCCTGAAGTACCCCGTCCTAAGTCCGATAGGGTTGGCTTTCTGACCCATTACTTACCCTCCTTCTTTACGTCGGGCAGGACCACTACGGTTATGTGGGAGGTCCTGCGCCTGAATATTCCGTTCCCTCCGAAGCGGGCGGGCTTCACCGCGGGCTTGGGTATCTTCCACATCGGTCCCCTGTCCACCTTCACGATGGCTATGCGGAGGTAGGGGTAGAGGTCATCTACGCTCTTGTCGGGGGCGAACTTGTCCCTGTAGGAGGCGACGGCCGCCCGGAGGACCTTGCGCATTATGCGGGCGCCTTTCTTGGGCGTGAACTGGAGGACGTAGTCGGCCTCCTGGACGTTCATCCCCTTTACGAGGTCGGCGATGAGCTTCATCTTCTTGGGGGATATCCTGGCCCTGCGGAGGGTGGAGTACCCACCTACGGCCTTCCACTCCCTCTTGGTGAGCTGCCCGAAGGGTCTAACCTTCATTTCCTACCCGCCTTCTTGCCCTCTTTGTCCTTATGCCCTCCGAACTTGCGGGTGGGGGCGAACTCTCCGAGGCGGTGTCCCACCATTTCCTGGGTGACGTAGACGGGTATGAAGGTCTTGCCGTTGTGGACGAGGAAGGTCAGGCCTATGAACTCCGGCAGGATCATAGACGCCCTGGACCACGTCTTTATGGGGGTCTTGTCCCCCTTCTCCAGAGCCTTACGCACCTTCTTAAGCAGCTTTGGATGTACGTACGGCCCCTTCTTCAGGCTTCTGGCCATAACTTCACTCCTTTGATCCGTATCCTATCCTCCGACGCTTGACGATGAAGGTGTCGGAGGGCTTCCTCTTTCTGCGCGTCTTAACGCCGCGGGCGATCTTACCCCAGGGCGTCTTCGGTATCTTACCCTTGGTGCGGCCCTCACCGCCTCCGTGGGGGTGGTCTACGGGGTTCATTGCGACGCCCCTGACGGCGGGACGGCGTCCGAGCCAGCGGTTCCTGCCAGCCTTACCGAGGGTGACGTTCTCGTGGTCCACGTTGGAGACCTGTCCGACGGTGGCGTAGCAGTTGTGGTGAAACTTCCGGATCTCCTTTGAGGGGAGCTGGACGTATATCCAGTTCTCGTCCTTGGATAGGATGGTGGCGTAGGTGCCGGCGGCCCTCACCAGCTGGCCGCCCTTACCCGGTATTATCTCAAGGTTGTGGATTGGCGTTCCCTCCGGTATCTTCTCAAGGGGTAGGGCGTTCCCTATCTTTATGGGGGCGTCCGGTCCGGCTATCACCTCGTCCCCCACCTTCAGGCCCTCCGGGGCCAGTATGTACCGCTTCTCCCCGTCCCTGTAGGCCACCAACGCTATGAAGGACGTCCGGTTGGGGTCGTACTCTATGGACTTAACTATGCCGGGAACGCCCACCTTGTCGTGGCGCACAAAGTCTATTATGCGGTACTTCCTCTTGTTGCCTCCGCCCCTGTGGCGGACGGTTATCTTACCCTGATTGTTCCTCCCGGCCTTCTGCTTCTTGGGTTTCGTCAGGGACTTCTCCGGCTCCTCCTTGGTTACGTAAGCGGAGTAGTCTATAACGCTCATCCAACGGCGGCCGGGAGTGTAGGGTTTGTACTTCTTAACGGGCATATCACACCCCCAGGTCTATCCTGTGGCCCTCGGCCAAGGTCACGATGGCCTTCTTGTACCTGCTCGTGCGTCCTATGATGCGACGGCGACGGAGGTCCCTGCGGGGCTTGGGTTTGTAGTTCATCGTGTTGACCTTGACGACCTTGACCCCGAATATCTTCTCAACGGCCTCCTTTATCTGGTGCTTGTTGGCGTCAGGATGCACTATGAAGGTGTATTTGTTGTACACGTCCCGTAAGTACAGGGCCTTCTCCGTAAGGACCGGTCTTATCAGTACCTCCTCGTAAGAGAGTTTCATAGCAGCCTCTCCTTCAGTTTATCTATCGCCCCATCCTCCGCGACCACGTAGTCGGCCCAGAGGACGTAGTAGGTGTTCAGCTGATCTGCGTGGAGGACATGGACGTCGGGGATGTTGCGGGCGGAGAGGTAGAAGGTGCGGTTGTAGTCCTTCGGTACGAAGAGGACGTTCTTCCCGACCAGACCTACGCTCTTGAGGAAGTTGTGGACGGTCTTGGTCTTGGGCTGCTCCAGGCTCATGCTCTCAAGCAGGAGCAGGCGCTCGTTCTGCGCCCTGTCGGCGAGGGCCATACGGAGGGCGAGCCTCTTGGCCTTCTTGGGCATCTTTATGTAGTACTCCCTGGGTCTGGGGCCGTGGGCCTTCCCTCCTCCCACGAATATGGGGGCGTACCTGTCCCCGTGCCTGGCCCTACCCATGTGCTTCTGGGGCCATATCTTCCGGCGGGAGCCTTTCACCTCGCCGCGGGTCTTGGCGTGATGGGTCCCCTGTCTCTGGTTATACAAGTAGGCCCTGACGGCCTCCCACAGTAGGTGGCCGTTGGGCTTTATTCCGAAGAAGTCTTCGGGGAGGTCCCGCTCGCCCTTCTTCTCTCCGGTTATGCTGTAGATAGGGGCCTTCATCGCTTATCACCTCCGTACTTGTAAACGGCCGGCCTGACGAAGACGTAGGCGCCCCTGTGTCCCGGAACACCGCCCTTGACGAGGAGGAGGTTGTCGTCGGGGTATATCCGCACGAGCTTGAGGTTGAGGATGGTGACGGTCTCGTTCCCGTAATGACCGGCCATCTTCTTGCCCTTCCACACCCTACCGGGGTAGGTGTGCTGACCTATGGACCCCGGCCTCCTGTGGAACTTGGATCCGTGGGCGGCTGGGCCTCCCGAAAAGTCCCACCTCTTCATCACCCCCGTGAAGCCCCTACCCTTGGTCTTGCCCTGTACGTCCACCACCTCTATCCCGTCAAAGAGGGCGGCCCCGAGGGAGGAGCCTACGGGGTACCTGTCCAGCTCGTCCGTTTTGAACTCGTAGAACTTAGTGGGATACCTTTCTTTATCGCCCAGCGCCCCCTTCACGAACCCAAGGACCGGTTTCTTTATCTTGTGGGGTGGTTTGAACTCGTAGCCCACGATGACGGCGTTGTACCCGTCCTTTTCGGCCGTCCTATGGCCAACGACGACGTTCTCCGGTACCTGGAGGACGGTGACGGGTACGGGGATGCCGAAAGGCTCATGCTCCGGTTTCACGTACACCTGCGTCATCCCCACCTTCTTGGCTATCAGTTTGAGCATGGCTCTACTCCGTGATTATCTTTACCTTTATGTCCACGCCCGGAGGTAAGTCTATCTGTGAGATCTTCTCTATGGTCTCCGGGGTGGCGTCCCTTATCTCTATGAGGCGGGCGTGCCTCTTTAACCAGAAGTGTTCCTGTCCCCTCTTGTCTATGTGTGGGCCTCGTATGACGGCGAAGAGGGACTTCTTGGTCGGAAGGGGGATGGGTCCGGCCACCTTGGCACCGGTGGCCTTAGCCGTAAAAACGATCTCCCGGGCCGTCCTGTCAAGGACGGCCGGGTCAAAACTCTTGAGCTTCAGGCGGATCTTGTCCATCACTCAAGGATCTCGGTGATCACCCCGGCGCCCACCGTACGGCCACCCTCACGGATGGCGAACCGCAGTCCCTTCTCTATGGCCACGGGGTATATCAGCTCAACGTCCATGGTGACGTTGTCGCCGGGCATGGCCATCTCACGGTTGGGGTCGGCGAACTTGATGGTGCCGGTCACGTCGGTGGTACGGAAGTAGAACTGGGGCCTGTAGCCGTTGAAGAAGGGCGTGGAACGGCCTCCCTCCTCCTTCTTGAGGATATACACCTCGGCCCTGAACTTCTTGTGGGCCTGTATGGAGCCGGGTTTGGCGAGGACCATACCCCTCTCCACCTCGTCCTTGCCTATACCACGGAGCAGGGCGCCGATGTTGTCGCCGGGGATGGCCTCGTCAAGGATACGACGGAACATCTCTATGGACGTGACGACGGTCTTGAGGGGCCTCTCCCTGAAGCCCACGATCTCAACCTCGTCGCCGGGACGCAGGACGCCACGCTCAACCCTACCGGTCACGACCGTACCACGACCGGTGATGGAGAAGACGTCCTCTATGGCCATCAGGAAGGGCTTGTCTATCTCCCTCTTCGGCTCGGGGACGTACTCGTCAAGGGCCTCAACGAGCTTGAGGATGGCCCCGGCGCCTATGGGGTCGTCAAAGTCGGAGGGGTTCTGCAGGGCCTTGAGGGCGGAACCCCTTATCACGGGTACCTCGTCGCCGGGATAACCGTACTCGTTCAGGAGGTCCCTGACCTCCATCTCCACCAACTCAAGGAGATCGGGGTCGTCCACGAGGTCCACCTTGTTGATGAAGACGACTATGGCCGGGACACCGACCTGACGGGCCAGAAGGACGTGCTCACGGGTCTGGGGCATCACGGAGTCTACGGCGGAAACCACCAGTATGGCCCCGTCCATCTGGGCGGCACCGGTGATCATGTTCTTGATGTAGTCGGCGTGGCCGGGGCAGTCTATGTGCGCGTAGTGATACTTGTCGGACTCGTACTCAACGTGGGCCACGTTGATCGTCAGGATCTTGGTCTCGTCCTTACGGGCGATCTTGGCGTCGGCCTTGGCCACCTCGTCGTAGGACTTGAACTCCGCCTGTCCCTTCTGCGCCAGCACGGCCGTTATGGCGGCCGTCAGCGTCGTCTTACCATGGTCTATGTGACCGATGGTACCCACGTTCTTGTGGGGCTTCGTACGCTCAAACTTGGGCTTAGCCATCGCTCTTTACCTCCTTTTTTTCTCCCCTTTACTAAAAAAGCGACCTGCAATTATACGGCTGCACAGCAGGCCGCGACGCACCCAAACCCCCCTTTGGGTCTGGAGTGTGTATTCTAAGGGAGACTCGGAGC
>WGAN01000043.1 GCA_015494805.1 Caldifarciminota bacterium | reverse complement strand
CCCTCCCGGCTTAAAATATCCCCTATGAAGGTGCTGAGTTTCCCCGTTGAATGGAAGCCCACGGACGAGTGGATTGAGAACTCCAACATCTACCACCAGATGAAGAAGTACGGCATACCCTCCTACGAGGAGTTCCTGAAACGCTCCTTCAGCGACTACGATTGGTTCTGGCGGGCCTACTTTGAGGACACCGGCTTCTACTGGCACGAGCCTTACAAGCAGACCGTAGACCTCTCCCGCGGCAAGCCTTGGGCGAAGTGGTGGGTGGGGGGCAAACTCAACTGGACCTACAACGCCCTTGACCGCCACCCCCAAGACAAGGTGGCCCTGATATGGGAGGGGGAGAACGGAGAGGTGCGCACCTACACCTACGGCCAGCTGAAGGCGGAGGTGAACCGCCTCGCCAACGCCCTCAAGCAGCTCGGCGTAAAGGAGGGGGACGCCGTCGGCATATACCTGCCCTTCATACCGGAGACCGCCATATCCCTCCTTGCCATATCCCGTATCGGGGCGGTGGTGGTACCCCTCTTCTCCGGTTTCGGCCCGGAACCCATAAGGGTGAGGCTCTCGGACGCCGATGCCAAAGTCGTTATAACGACGGACTACGCCTGGCGCAAGGGCAACCGCATCCCCATGCTCAACACACTACGTCAGACCTACAAGGACCTACCCTCCCTTGACAGGGTGATAGTCGTACGCCGGGACAAAAATACCTCCCTGATGTGCAACGAGCTGGACTACGAGGACTTCGTCAGGTGTGAGTCCAGCGACCTTGAGGTGAAGGCCTACGACCCCGATCACCTCTTTATGGTCATATACACCTCCGGAACGACCGGGAAACCCAAGGGGGCCAAGCACGTCCACGGCGGCTTCATGATAAAGGGCGCCCAGGATATGTATCACCTCTTTGACATAAAGCCCAACGATGTCATAACGTGGGTGACGGACATAGGCTGGATGATGGGACCGTGGTTGATAGGGGGCGGACTGGTGAGCGGAGCCACCGTATTCATGTACGAGGGCCTTCCCTCCTATCCAAAGCCCGACCGCCTCTGGGAGATGGTTGAGAGGCACGGCATTACCATCCTCGGCATAACCCCCACCCTCATAAGGGCCTTGATGAAGGAAGGGGACGAGTGGGTCAAGAAGTACGCGATGGAGCATCTGCGTATGGTGGGGTCGACGGGTGAGCCGTGGGACCCGAAGTCGTGGTCCTGGACCTACACTAATGTCCTGAAGGGTAAGAAGCCCATAATAAACTACTCCGGGGGGACGGAGATCTCCGGCGGAATCCTCGGATGCGTGGTCGTAAGGCCCATAAAACCGACCTCCTTCAACACCCCCGTACCCGGCGTAGAGGCTCTGGCCGTGAACGAGGAGGGGAAGCCGGTTAAAGGGGAGATAGGCTATCTGGCCATCGCCAACGTCAACCCCGGAATGACCCGGTCCTTCTGGAAGGACGACGAGAGGTACATCCGGACCTACTGGAGCCGCTGGGAGGGTCTCTGGTACCACGGGGACCTCGTTTATATAGACGAGGACGACTTCTGGTACATCCTTGGCAGGGCGGACGACACCCTGAAGATCGCCGGCAAGAGGGTCGGACCCTCCGAGCTTGAAGCCCTCGCCAACGAGCATCCGGCCGTGGTTGAAAGTGCCGCCGTCGGCGTACCGGACGAGGTGAAGGGACAGGTGGCCGTCCTATTCGTCGTACTCAAGGAGGGGTACGAGCCTTCGGAGGAGATAAAGCGCCAGATAATGGAGAACGTCGTAAGGAAGATGGGTAAGGCCCTCGCCCCCAAGGACGTGGTCTTCGTAAGCGGCCTGCCCAAGACGAGGAACGCCAAGGTGATGCGTAGGCTCATAAGGGCGGCCTACCTCGGCGAAGACCTCGGAGACACCTCGGCCCTCGTAAATCCGGAGGTGTTGGAGGAGATAAGGAGGAAGGGCAGGGGGTAGTTTAGGCCACACGGCGGCGTTTCGGGGGTATAATATCTTCCTATGCTGAGTATAATACTTACATTAGATCTATGTGGTGTTGTGGAAGAGGGGGATTATAAAACTTTGGTTAGTGCTGTAGAAAAGGGAGAGGAGGACTTTAGGGTAAAGTGTAAGAATGATAGATCATTACTTGATATAGCTATTGAAAATGCTGAGATTCACAATAACAATAATAATGGTTATATAAATATAATAAGGTATCTTGTGGAAAAATTCATAGGAAGTGGTGGGGTTTGGTATTATACGTCTTCGGGGAGGACACTTTTGCATTTTGCAGCTTATGCAGGTGATTCAAGTCAGGTTAAACATATTATAAAAAAGTTTAAGGTAAATGTTCTTCCTACCGATTATATCCACGACAACGATATTGATTACATACAGTACATCAGGTATATTCGTGAGATTGAAAGAAGAGAGGTTAACGCAAAGGATAAGAGTGGCAAAACTCCACTGCATATAGCCGCAGAAAAAGGACATATAAGTATTGTGAGATACCTAATAAACCATGGGGCCGACGTTAATGTAAAAGACAAGGATGATAGAACTCCATTGCATATGGCTGTAGAAAATGGCCATATGGATGTTGTTAGGATTTTGG
>WGAN01000042.1 GCA_015494805.1 Caldifarciminota bacterium | reverse complement strand
CCGTATCGGCGACCTCCCTCATAGGGGACTCCCTCGCCGTCATAGACGTCTCCCTCAACCCCGGAAAGGCGGCTTCCGACGTTGTGCGCACTATGCTGACCGAGTACCACGTACCCCTCCCCTCCGGCTCGGTGAAGCCCTACTCCAACTACGCCGTTAGGGCCGGCACCAACTCCACCCATGCCGAGTTCGTCGTGGATACCTCCTGGAATACGGCCAACCTCTACGTGACGGTGATCGTGAACTCCTCCGACAAGAAGGTGGTAGGAGCCTATCAGGGTAAGGCCGAGACCTACCTCCTCTCCAACGTCTCCAACGACGGGGACACGACCGCCCCCCTCAACCAGTACACCTCCGTATATCTGCAGATGGAGAACCACGCTAACAGGGACCTCAACCTGACCTTCAAGCTCTCCGGGATACCGAGGGACTGGAACAACACGATATGCTGGGGGATGTGCCTTAGCGACACCAACATGGTGAGCAACACCCTCCCCGCCGGGGCCACCACGCCGGAGCATGGGATGTACTTCGCCGTCTATCCCACCACCGTAGATACGGCCGATATAACCGTCAGGGTGTATCTCAACGACGACCCCCGCGTCTTCAGGCAGCTCAAGGTGAGGGTGATATCGCAATGATGTGGCTCTTGACCTTCGTAGCGACGGACATATACGGCAACAGGGTGAACGTGGATAGCCTGATGAGGGAGAAGCACGTTATCCTTGACTTCTGGGCCACCTGGTGCAACCACTGCGACGAGGAGTTGGACAGGTTGAACGAGGCCTTCGGAAAGCGTGAGGACGTCGTCATAGTGGCCATAAGTCAGGACTCCAAACGGAACATCAACCGTGTCCGCCAGATGGCCAGATCCCACGGCTGGGACTTCCCCATAATCATAGACGAGGGTAAGAAGCTCTCCTCAAAGTACGGGGTCTTCGGCCTCCCCACCGTCATAGCTTACGAGAAGGGCGGCAGGATGAAGAAGAAGATCTTCGGCTTCAACCCCCGCCTCGTTGAGATGATAAGACGCGCCCTCAACCTGAAATGATACACCTCCTCGCCTTCTCCGCCTCCTACGGCGGCACGTTTTGGTACGCGGACAGCGTGAAGAGCCTGAACGAGGTTAAGGTGACGGCCTACCCGTACGGCTGGGAGGTCTTCCTCCACCTGCGGGACTACAGGCCCTACGCCCCCGCCCAACTCCACGGCGATACCTACGCCCTGAACGCCTTCCGATTCTACGTACGGAGGAGTTTCGGTGGCCTTGGGGTTTCTGTAGGGGACGAGCCTCTAACCTTCGGGCGGGGCCTCTCCCTGTTTCTGGCGGACGACGAGAAGGCCCTCCTTGAGGCCACCCTGCGGGGCATACACCTGAACTACTCCTTCCTCCGGGCCTACGCCGGCCTGAAACGGAGGTGGATATACTACTCCTCGGACAGGGACACCCTCCTCCTCGCCGGCCTCTCCCTCACCCCCGGTCTTCCCTTCGGGGAGGCGGGCCTCAACCTCTCCCTCTACGACGCCTACGGCCGTCGCGAGGGTTATGGGGTCCTGCCGGGTGCCTACGCCACCCTCCCCCTCGGCCCCGTTGCCCTCTACCTTGAGGGGGCCTACCGCTACGGCTACGACCTCGCCACCTACGGCCGGAACTACGGCTACGCCCTCTACGGGAACCTTGAGTACGCCAGGGAGAACCTCGTCCTCGGTGCGGAGGCGAAGGACTACTACCGGATATACGAGGAGTTCAACCTGCCGACGCCAGCCAACGGCTACGGCCTCCTCCCAACGGAAGGTAGGGACGAGATGGGCGGCAACGTCTACCTCTCCTACACCACCCTATCCTTAGAGCTGGGAAGGTCCTACTCCCACGACGGGGAACTCGTGATGAAGTACTACGCCGCCTCCTACTACAGGGACGTCGGCCCCTTCACCCTCAAGGTGGGGTCCCACCACCTTGACTGGGAGGGCAACCTTAATGAGAGGCAGGCCTTCTTGGAGGTGAAGTACAACGCCCCCCTGGGTGTCGTGGCATACGCCGAGTACAGGAGGAGGCTCCCCCACGGGGAGTGGGAGGACCAGCCCTATGCTTCCCTGACCTTCATCTACGGCGGCCTCACCCTCTCCCTCTCCGGGCGGTACTACGCCCTCTCTAAGAAGACGGACCGCGTCCTTGAGGTGTCCTACGACAACTTCTCCTTCCTGCGGGTCTTCGCCTCCTACGGCTCCTTCTCCGGCGACGTCGTATGCTCCTCCGGGGTGTGCCGCTACGAACCCCCCTTCACCGGCGTAAAGGTCGGCCTGAACCTTTACCTCACGAGGTAGGCAGGCTTTCGGGGGCGGTTCTCCCTTACAATCGCTGATGGGTATGAGTAAAGGTTTGGTAATGTTTATCGTCGCCTTAGTTGCGGCGGGTACCCTTCCATCGTACGCCTCCAATCCTCCGAACACTGCGAGGACCTCCGAATCCTCCGGTTCTTTGGAAGGTTGCCTGAAGGGGAAGGTCATCCGAAAGGTGAAGCCCATATATCCCAAGGTTGCCCGTCGCAACGGTTGGGAGGGAGAAGTGACCGTAAGGGTGGTCCTCAACTCCAACGGCACGATAAAGTACCTGAAGGTGATAAAGTCCAGCGGCTACCCCATCCTTGATAGCGCCTCCGTAGCCGCCGTTCGCCAGTGGAAGTTTGCCCCCAACGTACCGGACGGGTGCAGCGGTAAGGTGACCTTCGGGTTCTTCCTGCACTGAATCCTTTTGTATCTCTACATCTCTATAGGTTTCCCTTCCGTATCTGTTGGATCATTCCGAAGCCCTGACTGTTCTTCGCCCCCAGACCGGCACCGAGGGCAAGCCGCAGGATATCCGGTTCCCCCCTCAGGAGGAAGGTGCCGTCCCACGCCTTTATCACCGTCCCCTTGTACTTCACTATGGCCATCCTACCCTTCCGCAGGGTTTCAACCTCTAACCTACCCGAATACTCCCTGCCGTAGAGGGTCTCGTACTTCCGCAGCAGGTTCATCTTAACTAAGCCAGCGAATT
>WGAN01000041.1 GCA_015494805.1 Caldifarciminota bacterium | reverse complement strand
ACGTACAGGGGGTCGTCATAGGCTATGCGGCCTATGTGATACTCCGATATGCCCTCTATGTCTTTCTCCGGGGGAAGGTCCTCTATCTGGGGTTCCCCCAACTGGATGACACCGTCGCTCTCGCCTACGTTGGAGACTACTTCAACCCCCAACTTCCGGGCGAGTTTCAGGATGGACCTCTTGTAGAACTCCGAATCGGGATGGCCGTCGGATAGGACGGCGAGCCTTGGAGCCTTCGGTAGGCGTTCCCTCCTCGCCTTCAGCCTCTCAAAGTAGGCCCTCCCCACCGGTTTTCCGTAAAGCACCATGATGACGTTAGGGGATTCTACGGAGGAGGTACGTCCGTAGAATAACGATCCGTGAAAGAGCAGAACCTCCACCTCCTGAAAAGGAGCCTCGTCCTCTTCATCCGGGAAGAGTTGGGAAAGTTCGGCTTCAAGAGGGCTGTACTCGGCCTTTCGGGGGGCGTAGATTCCTCCCTCGTCGCCTTCCTAACCGTTGAGGCCCTCGGAAAGGAGAACGTCATAGCCGCCATCCTCCCCTACAAGCTCTCCTCCCCCGAATCCGTGGCCCACGCCCGCCTCGTCGCTAACACCCTCGGCCTCTCCCCCCTTGAGATAGACATAACCCCCCTCGCCGACCCCTTCATCCAAACCCTCAGCATAGAGGACCGGAACCGCATCGGGAACGTCCTCGCCCGCGTCCGGATGATAGTCCTCTACGACCTCAGCGCCAAGTACGGGGCCTTGGTGGTGGGTACGTCCAACAAGACGGAGCTCCTACTCGGCTACGGCACCCTCTGGGGGGACCTCGCCCATGCCATCAACCCCCTCGGCGACCTCTACAAGACGCAGGTGTGGGAGTTGGCGGAGTACGTGGGGGTCCCGGAGGTGATAGTGAAGAAGAAGCCCACGGCCGACCTCTGGCCAGGCCAGACGGACGAGGGGGAGTTGGGTCTCTCCTACAGGGAGGCCGACGCCATCCTCTACGAGATTCTGGAGCTGCACAAAAGGCCGCAGCAGCTCTACGGGAGGTACGGTAAGGCGAAGGTGGATAGGGTCTTCAGTCTCCTGCGGAGGAACCAGTTCAAGCGGAAACCCCCCATCGTAGCCAAGGTCGGACAGGTGACGATAAACCACGAGTTCATAGCCCCGCGGGACTGGGGGGTCTGATATGCTCCTCCTTCTGGTGCCTGGCCTCCTGTACGGTGT
This sequence comes from Caldifarciminota bacterium, assembly GCA_015494805.1. GTDB lineage: Bacteria > Hydrothermota > Hydrothermia > LBFQ01 > LBFQ01 > JAADCS01. The sequence goes on along the minus strand of WGAN01000041.1, from coordinate 7,375 downwards.
GGGGGACGCCCTCCTATCGCTCTTCAAGGTGAGGAGGGGTTTCGGTGAGTCCATCGCCGCCTCCCTCGCCCTCTGGGCGGTCCTCGGATGGTTCTCCTTCGGCCACTTCAGGGAGGTGGTCCTCCTGCTCTCCGGGGCCGGCACCCTCTGGTTCCTCTACGTCCTCGTAAGGGACAGGCCGAGGCTCACCCTCCCCTTCGCCCTCTTTCTCCTCGCCATCCTCCTCCGGTGGGTCCTAACCGCCTTCACCCTGTACCCCTACCAGAAGGACTTCATCATGCACACCTACTCAACGGCCACCATCCTACACTACAACGGCTACGGCCCGGAGTACTACCCCTTCGGTGTCCCCGGCTTCGGTGCCTTCAACCTCGGCTTCCACTTCGCCGCCGCTGGCCTCTCCTACTTAACGGGCCTTAGGCCGATAGACGGAGTGGTCCTGACGGCCTACGTCTTCTGGGGCCTCCTGTTCTACGGCATCTACCGGTGGGTGGGGAACCCGTGGATGGCCCTCTTGGCCACCTTCTCCCTCCCCTACCCCTTGAGCTACCTGAAGTGGGGGGGGTTCCCCACCCTCGCCTCCCTGTCCTTCGGACTGCTCGCCTTCAGGGAGAGGCCCCGCTCCGCCCTCCCCTACTGGTTGGGGGCCTTCGCCACCCACTTCATACCGGTGGCCGTCCCCTTCCTCGTATATCTGGCCATCTACGGCCGCCGTCCGAGGGAGTTCTTCCCCTACCTCCTCCTGCTCCTCCTCCTACCCCAGTACTACCTCATCCTGAAGTGGTCCTCCCACATCTCCCCCGATGAGATGGCCGTCGTGGATGCCTTCGTCGTCTCCAACTTCCCCAAGTCCCTGGTCGTCCTCCTCTTCCTCCTTGGCCTCGCCCTCCTCGGCTACAGGTACAGGCAGGGGTGTCGGGTACCCCTGTGGGGCGTCCTCTTGGCCCTCCTCGCCGGCCTCCTCTCCTACGCCTTCGCCCGCCTCCACCTCCCCATAAACGCCCCCAAGAGCCTCTACCTCTCCCGTATGGTCCTCCTCTTCCTCCCCCCCGCCTCCTTCGGGGTTCTCTACCTATGGAGGAGGGTTAGGTGGGTTTCGCTCCTGTTGCCCCTGACGGTCTCCGCCTACGTCCTCTACCAGCACCTCTCCGTTGGCCTCCCCCCCGAAGACTGGAGGGTGGTACGGCAGGTCGCCGGGCGGAGGGGGTGGTTCCTGACGTCCTACGGGAGCGTTGGGGCCTACCTACCCGCCCTCGGTTCCCCCTCGTGGAAGTCGCACTACATCGTGTCCCAGTTGGACGAGTTCAGGGAGGCGGCCCGGAGGGAAGGGTTCCGGTACGTGGTGTGCGACCGCGAGGACCCGGTCGGGCCTGTACCCTACTACCGGGAGGTGTGCGACAGGGGAGAGGGACACCCCGACGTCCTGAAGGTGTTGGCCAAGGGGGGGAACCTGACGGTGTACGAGCTTAGGGGGAACGTCCGTCGTTAAGAGTTCCGCCTCCGGGGGCGATTCCCCGCCCTGTCCCCTGTAGAATATCCCCCATGACCACGATAGACCTCCTCGTTTATATAACCGTTGGAGCGCCACTTCTGGGCTTCATCGTTAACGGACTCTTCGGCAGGTACATGGGCAAACTACCCGGCTGGATAGCCACGCTGATGCTGGCGATCTCCGCTACCACCGGGGGGTACCTCGCCTATCAGGCCCTGTTCAACCACCTGCACGTCAGTAAGGACATCTACACCTGGGTCTCCGTCGGGAACCTCCACATCCCCGTCGGGTACCTGATAGACCCCCTGACCGGCGTAATGCTCTTCGTGGTCACCTTCGTCTCCCTCTGGATCCACCTCTACTCCATAGGCTACATGGCCCACGATAAGGGCTACTGGAGGTACTTCTCCTACCTCAATATGTTCGTTTTCTTTATGTTGCTCCTCGTCCTCGGAAACAACTTCGTTATGACCTTCGTCGGGTGGGAGGGCGTAGGTCTGGCCTCCTACCTCCTCATAGGTTTCTGGTACTTCAACGACGCCCCGCGTCAGGCGGGGATGAAGGCCTTCGTGGTCAACCGTATAGGGGACGCCGGATTCCTCCTCGGTATGTTCCTGATATTCACCCTCTTCGGCTCCCTAAAGTACGAGGAGGTCTTCCAGTCCGTCCTTCAGAACAAGGAGGTGATGGCCTTCTTCATAGCCCTCGCCGGTGTCCTGTTCTTCGTCGCCGCCACGGGTAAGTCCGCCCAGATACCCCTCTACGTGTGGTTGCCCGACGCTATGGAAGGTCCGACCCCCGTCTCCGCCCTCATACACGCCGCCACGATGGTGACGGCCGGTGTCTATCTCGTATCCCGTGCCTCCGCCATCTACTCGTCCGTGGTAGACGTACCCGTTATATTCGGCCTCTCGGCTCCTATGATAGTCGCCCTCATAGGGGCGCTCACGGCCTTCTTCGCCGCCAGTATGGCCCTGGTGAACAACGACCTCAAGAGGATACTGGCCTTCTCCACCATCTCCCAGCTGGGGTATATGTTTGCAGCGGCCGGTATGCTCGGCTACGCCGCCGCCGTCTTCCACCTCTACACCCACGCCTTCTTCAAGGCCCTCCTCTTCTTGACGGCCGGCTCCGTGATGCACGCCATGCACGACGTCCTTGACATCCAGAGGATGGGGGGACTCTGGAAGAAGCTCCCCTGGACCGGCCTCTTTATGCTAACGGGAGGCCTCGCCCTCGCCGCCATACCTCCCTTCGCCGGCTTCTACTCCAAGGACGAGATCTTGGTGGCGGTGATGTCCAACCCCTTCATCTTCTGGCTTCTGGTAATAACGGCCTTCATGACGGCCTTCTACACCTTCAGGATGTTCTTCCTCGTCTTCCTCGGTAAGCCGAGGGACCAGCACCTCTACGAGCATGCCCACGAGAGTCCCCCGATAATGCTCATCCCAATGGGTATCCTCGCCATAGGCGCCCTGGTCGCCGGTTTCGTCGGTATCGGTGGTGAGAACAGCCTCTGGGCGCGTATGCTCCACGGTACCTTCGTCCTGCCGGAGCATGCCGAACACGTCGCCCACTCCTCCCTGCCAATGATAGCGGGGCTGACGGCAGGGCTTCTCGGTATCCTCCTCGCCTACGTTATGTACGTGACGCTCTGGCCCTCCCTCCCCCAGATCATGGCCCGCGCCTTCAGGCCCATCTACGTCGTCCTCTACAACCGCTACTGGGTGGACGAGATATACGACGCCCTCATAGTCAAGCCCCTATACGCCATATCCCGCTGGATACTCTTCGTGGGCGTGGATAGGGTCCTCGTGGACGGCACGGTGAACGCCATCGCCTGGGTCTCCTACGGCTTCGGTGCCTTCTTCAGGAAGCTGCAGACGGGGAACGTGCGCACCTACGCCATCTGGTTGCTCCTCGGTGCGTTGGTGTTGGTGGGCGTACTGGCTCTGTAAGTGGCGCGCTGGGGTAAGTTTATAACCTTTGAGGGGATAGACGGGAGCGGGAAGAGTACGCTCCTGAACGCCGTATATGAGAGGCTCCTGAAGGTCCTGCCTCCGGGGAAGGTTATCAAGACCCACGAGCCGGGGGGGACGCCCTTCGCTAACCTCCTGCGGGGAGTACTCTCGGAGAGGGTTGAGCGGGAGCCGATGGCGGAGCTATTCACCCTGATGGCCGCCCGGTACGACCACACCAAACGGAAGATAATCCCCGCCCTGCAGGACGGTAAGGTGGTGCTGTGCGACCGCTACTCCGACTCAACCTTCGCCTACCAGGTCTTCGGTAAGGGCCTAGAGTACTACACGGTCGCCCGCTTCAACAAGGTGGCGACCCTCGGCATAAAACCCAAGCTCACCCTCCTGATAGACGTCCCCGTCCCCGTCGCCCTTGGCCGCCTGGCCGAGAAGGGGAAGCTGGATCACTACGAGAGTCTGGACAGAGCCTTCTTTGAGAGGGTCAGGTACGGCTACCTCGCCTTAGCCAAGAGGGCGAAGAAGCGGATAAAGGTCCTGGACGGTACCCGTCCCCCGGAGGAGGTCTTGGAGGAGGCTATGGGGTACGTTATGGAGGTGTTGGGTTGGCCCTCCTTAAAATAGGAGCCGCATGCTCTGGATAGGTGTGGGGGCGGCTCTCCTCTCGGCGGTGGGGTTGGTAGTCTGGCGGCTCTGGAGGGGGCGGAGGATGTACAGGATAGTGCCACTTGAGGAGCCTCTGACGTCAAGGTACGCCAAGAGGAGGTGCGTTTATTACCGGACGGAGGTCGTCAGGGTCATGAGGGACGGGAGGAGGGAGGTCGTCTTTGAGGAGGAGCAGAGCATAAACTTCATAACCCTGGATCCCGAAGGCCTCCCCGTAAGCGTAGAGCTGAAGCCCAAGAAGGTCTATGAGCGCTTCGTCAGGGCGAGGCACCTCTCCCCCGACCCCTTCGCGTACATGTGCAAGGAGAGGCCGCTGATCTTGGACGACACCCTCGGCATAGTCATAAGGGAGTGGGCGGTGGAGGTGGGGTAGCAGGTCGCCCCTAAGGGGTACGCATCTCCCCAGTATAATCCCCCCCTATGTTCGGCCAGATGAAGATGCTTTGGGACCTTCAGCAGAAGGCTAAGAAACTCCAGAAAGAGCTCAAGAACGCTCGCTTTGAGGAGACGGGATACAACGGCAACGTCAAGGTGGTGGTTAGCGGGGAGATGAAGCTAGTTGAGGTCAGGATCAACCCCGAAGCCCTCGGGGACGTACGGTCCGTTGAGAACGCCATAGTAAACGCCGTAAACCGGGCTATGGAGAGAGCCGTGGAGTACCAGAGGGAAAAGACGAAGGAGTTCCTCGCCCAACTACCGCCGGAGTACAGGAAGGAGCTTGAGAAGTTCCTGTGAAGGTACCGCCATCCTTCCGTAGGCTCGTAGCAGCCTTGGACTCCCTCCCGGAGGTGGGTCCTATAACGGCCAAGCGGATAGCCGAAAGGCTCCTCTTTGACAGGGAGAAGAGGGAGAACCTCGTGGAAGCCATAAGGGGGCTGGACTCCGTAAGGCTGTGTAAGAGGTGTCGGGTGATAACGGAGGAGGAGGTCTGCGAGGTCTGCAGGGATACCACCCGCGAGAGGAAGATAATGGTGGTCCTGTCCCCCTTTGACGTCTTCAGGATTGAAGAGAGCGGGAAGTACAGGGGCAAGTACTTCGTCCTCTACCACCTCATCTCCATAACCGAGGGCGTGATGCCGGAAGACCTCCCCATAGAGGAGTTCCAAAGGAGGGTGAGGGAGGAGGGGATTGAGGAGGTCATACTGGCCCTGCCCAACGATGTGCGGGCGGACGTCACGGGGAGGTACCTCGTGGAAGGTCTGGAGGGGGTAAAGGTCACGAAACTCCCGTCCGGGATCCCGCGGGGTGGGGACATCTCCTCCCTTGACCCCTACACCCTCGCCGAGGCTCTGGAGCATAGGGTTCCCTTTGAGTAGGCCGGTACGATGTTCCGGTCCTAGCGTCCGTTGGGGAGAAGTTTCCCGTATCGCAAAATCCTCCAATCGCCCTTCCAAAGTCCGGCCTTTAGTCTTTCCCCTTATCAGCGTAATATCCCGTACGGCTTGAAATGCAACTATCAGCACTCATGCGTTGCACATGCTGCCGAGCGAAACCTCTGCCGAACTGTCTCACTTTTCAACGTATTTATGTAAAAGTGAGACACACCGTAAGGGGCGGGTGCGGGGTAGGTTATCCGCTCCCAGAGGGCTTGGGACAGTATCTCTTTGCCGAGTAAAATTTCTGCATCGGACCCATACCGTTAAAGGGTACCCCGTTGATGGAACGATAGCTCTACGAGGGAACGGGCATCGCTTTTGAAGGGACGGATGTTCTTTTCTCCATCCCTCCTCCTAACGCGACATCAAACGGTTGTAAAGGATGCGAACCCGAATCGCACACTGCTAAGTATGTATGACGAGGACAATCGTTTCATCGAGCCGATAGGGTGTAGTTGAGGGTCCTGGTGCGGGAAGCTTCCCTCACTTAGGTCAAGCAAAAGACGGGTACCGAAACCCCTCACCCTCCCCGGACTATCCCCCTTACAATACCCCTGTGCTTCTCGGTGCGGCGACGAGCGCCCATCAGATAGAGGGGGATACCTACAACGATTGGACCCTGTGGGAGAGGAAAGGGAAGGCCCCTCCCGTGGGGGAGGCGTGCAACAGTTGGGAGAGGATGGAGGAGGATATAAGGCTCCTTCTGAAGATAGGGGCGAACGCGTACCGTTTCAGCCTTGAGTGGAGCCGCATAGAGGTGGAGGAGGGGCTGTTCAACATCAGGAACCTACTACGGTACAGGCGTTTTGTGGACGCCCTCCTTGAGGCGGGCATAACCCCTATACTGACGCTGCACCACTTCACCAACCCGGTGTGGTTCTACGAGTCGGGAGGGTGGTTGAGGAGGGACGCCCCGGAAATCTTCGGCAGGTACGCCGACCTCGTCAGCCGCTACTTTGGAGACGTCAAGCTCTGGATAACCATAAACGAGCCGAACGTCTACGCCTACAGGGGCTACGTCGTCGGAGACTGGCCACCGGGGGAGAGGTCGCTTTCGAAGGCCCTAAGGGTTATCCGGAACATGCTCCGCGCCCACTCCGAGGCCTACGCCGCCGTAAAGGCCAACGTCCGCAGGGCCTCCGTTGGCATCGCCCACCACCTGCGGGTCTTCACTCCCGTAGGTCTCCTCGGTAGGATTCCGGCCCTGCTGCGGGAGTACCTCTTCAACTTCGTCCCCGTCTTCTCGGAGGTCTCCGGGGAGATACCCCCTCCCGTCGCCCTGATGGAGAGGATAAACGCCGGCGGGGACTTCATCGGCATAAACTACTACACGCGGGACAGGGTGAGGTTCTCCCTCCTCCAACCCTTCGGGGTTGAGGTCCTTCCGGAGGGCGTCTGGAGGAACTCCCTCGGCTGGGAGGTCTACCCGGAGGGGCTGTACGTCCTGATAAAACGGTACAACTTCAAGCGCCCCGTCCTGATAACCGAGAACGGTATAGCGACGGAGGACCACAGCGAGAGGGTGCGGTTCGTCCGGGAGCATCTGAAACAGGTTAAGAGGGCCAAAGGGGAGGGGATGGACGTAGTTGGGTACCTCTACTGGAGCCTCTTGGATAACTACGAGTGGTTGGAAGGGTACTCCGCCAAGTTCGGGATATTCACGCGGGACAGGAGGAGTAAGGGGGACTTCAACCTATCGGATCAGTACTTTCGCGATTCCGTCTCATAAGTTCAAGAATTGATTCATTTGATTTGAAACACACAGCTTAAGAATTGAAAAGGCCCCTACCCCAGGGACACTTCGCCCTGAGAATAGGGGCTATGATGAAAAAAATCTTAACAGCCCTACTCGTGGTAGGGAAGGG
>WGAN01000040.1 GCA_015494805.1 Caldifarciminota bacterium | reverse complement strand
TCCGAGATGCACGACGAGATAGGCAAACTCCGCTCGGAGATGACGAGTCAGATTGAAGGCCTACGCTCCGAGATGCACGACGAGATAGGCAAACTCCGCTCGGAGATGACGAGTCAGATTGAAGGCCTACGTTCCGAGATGCACGACGAGATAGGCAAACTCCGCTCCGAGATGATAGAGAGGATAGAGAAGCTCCGCGCCGATATATACGGTCAGATGGGAAAGATAAAGTCGGATATGATCAAGTGGATGTTTATATTTGTGGTCTCCCAAACCGTGACTATAATAAGTGTCATCGTTATGATAATGAGGTTGTTGAAGTGAGAGGTAAGCTTACTCCTCCCCATCCGGCCCTAAAGCCTACCTTAAAATACCCAATGGATGAGGAGGTTCCTTTTAGGTGTCTCGTTCCTCTTTCTGCTACTCGCGGGATGTGAGACAGAGGAAAACGAGGAGAGAGGTGGGAGCGGGAGGATAACGAACGTGGACCTCTTCCACGGGTACTACGACGTGGGACCGGGGTACCACTTCCGCCTCAAGTTCTCCGCGAGGACTGGCGATACCCTCTTCTTTGAGGCCCGCGCCAGGGACGGGGACGGAGACATAAGCTTCGCCTTCTGGTCGGACAGCATAAACTACGCGAGGTGGCTGGCCGACGACTCCTCCGCCGTCCTCAACGGCTACAGGGAGAGCGTCCCAAGGGTCTCCTACACCGTCGCCCTTGACTCCTCAACTTACTACGTCGTCCTCGGTAACTCCTCTACCATAACGACCAAGAGGTTCTGGATAAGGGCTTACCTAAGGGGGGTAAGATGATACTGCAACTGGCCTTCTTCAGGCCGGACGTGGCCGTTGCTAACTTGAGAAGCGTAGGGGAGGTCCTAACTGCCTTGAGGGAGGATAGGGTAGGTGAGAGGCCCTACGCCTGGTACCTCGTCCGGAGGGACGACCCCTCCTACTGGAAGTCTTGGGACGGTAAGAGGTTGGTAGTTAGGTTGAAGGCCGGGTACTCGCCGGAGGAGGTCCTGTCGGGTCTGGATTACCGTAAGGCCAAGGGTACCCCCTCCTACATCGTAAGGCTCCCAGAGGGGAAGCGGAGCGTAGAAGGGGCCAAGGCCGTATTAGACGCCCTCAACTCCCACCCCGGTGTCCTCTTCGCCGAGCCGATGGTGATATACCGCACCCAGTACTGGCCGAACGACCCCGGAATGGGTACCTACCTGTGGGGGATGTGGGCTATCTACGCTGATAGGGCCTGGGACATAACCCGTGGGAACTCCGCCGTTAAGGTGTGCGTCGTAGATGAGGGGGTAGATTACAACCACGAAGACCTAAGCGGGAACTACGTCGGGGGGTACGACTTCGTTGAGTTGGACTCCGACCCCTACCCCGCAGACGCCTCGGAGATGCACGGAACCCACGTCTCCGGCACCATAGCCGCCGTTATGGACAACGGTAGGGGCGTCGTCGGGGTGGCCCAGGTGGGGATACTCTCCTGTAGGGCGATGGCCGGAGGCTCCGGGACGAGCGAGGACATAGCCTCCTGTATAAGGTGGTGCGTCTCCCAAGGGGCGAAGGTCATAAACATGAGCCTCGGCTCCTCCTCCCCGGCCTCCGAGATCCACGACGCCGTCATCTACGCGACGGACAGCACGGACAACCCTCCCCTCTTCGTCGCCGCCTCCGGGAACGATGGCCTCAACGGGGTCCTCTACCCCGCCGCCTATCCGGAGGTGATGGCTGTAGGGGCCATAGACACCCTCGGCCAGAGGGCGTACTTCAGCAACTACGGCCCGGAACTGGAGCTGGTGGCTCCGGGCAACCTGATAGCCTCCACCGTACCCTTTACCAACGCCTACGCCTACGCGGACGGCACATCTATGGCGACGCCCCACGTCTCCGGTGTGGCCGCCCTCGTCTTTTCAAAGAACCCCAACCTGTCTGCTGACACCGTAAGGGCGATTCTGGACGCTACGGCCATAGATATGGGGGAATACGGTAAGGATTACTTCTACGGATACGGCCTCGTTAACGCATACCTCGCCCTCCTCGCCACACCCTCCCCCACCCTCAAGACCACCAGAATGGAGGGGGTAGCCTTCACCGTGAGGGGGAAGGAACTCGTAGCCCGCTCCGAAGGGCAATACCTCTCCCTCTACTCCGCGGACGGCCGCCTTGTAGATCGGGGCCTAAGCCTGAACGTGCGCCTCGGTACGGGCATATACTTCCTCAAGGTGGGAGATAGGACCTACAGGGTAGTGGTGAGGTGAGGTATGCTGTGGTTCTTCACCCTCAACGTCGTAGACGACATAAAGCGCATCTACGACACCGTCAGGACGTTTGAGGCGGACGTCGTACAGGAGGTGAAGTTCGGAAACGTCGCCGTCTATAGGGGGAAGGTCTACCTGAAGAAGCCCGACCTCTTCCGGTGGGAACTGACCGACCCGGAGGAGTACATAATCGTAGCACGGGGAGACAGCTCCTGGGTGAAGTACCAAGGAGAGATATACTCCCAGCCCGTACCCTACGACCTCAAATCCCTCCTCATGGGCGACTACTCCGCCCTGAACGTTGAAGAGCGGAGGGAAGGGGACAGGACGGTCCTCAAGATAACGAGCGAGAAGGTCGGGTACGACTCCCTCCTCGTGTACCTACGGAAGGACCTGCTACCGGAGAGGATAGAGGCCTTTCAGGCGGAGAATTACGTTAAGATAACCTTGAAGAACCACAGGGTAAACGTACCCCTACCCGACAGCCTCTTCCGTTTGAGCGTACCGTAGGGTTTTCCCCCTTAAACTCCCTCCCCATGAACAGACTGACGGTTGTGGTGGTGGCCATCGTCTCCCTGGCCACCGGAATATTCTTAGGTTCGCTTGGCCTCATGTACTTTACGGGGAAGGGGAAGGCCGAGGGAGGTGAGACTTCATCCGCCAAGGAGGTGAAACTGGACACCCTTGAGGTTGTAGGGGACGTGGTGATAGCCAAGGAGGACCTACAGGCAGCCTCCAAGGTACCCGGACTGAATCCCCAGCAGGACCTCCGCCAGTCCCTAAGAAAGATCGCCCTCTTCTACAACGCCGCCAAGGAGAAGGGCATAACCTCCGACCCCCAGGCCCGCCGTATGGCCTACTGGGCCGACAAGAGTGTCTACGCCGACCTCTTCTACCAGAGGTACGTCGTCCCCCTCATAAAGCTGGACACCTCCAAGGTGAACGAGTTCATAAACGCCCACAAGGACGAGTTCTCCAAGGAGATAGCCATGCTTATGGTGGTGTATCAGGACCCCTCCCTCACGGATACCCTCCGCAAGCTCCTGAAGGACGGCAGCTACGCCGCCAACCTGATGTTGGAGGAGTTTGCTAAAGCCGGTAAGATAAACGTCCAGCCCTCCCCCTACCAGAACCTCGGCCTCGGAAGGTTTGCTATGGATGAGAAGGAGTACGAGAGCCTCAAGAAGGCCAAGGTGGGAGACGTGGTAGGTCCCTTCCAGGTTGCCCCCGGTACCTACGCCCTCGCCAAGATCGTGGATATAAAGAGGGTGAGCCTCAAGAAACTCGGACCCGACGTAAAGGGGGTGGTCTATCAGTACCTTCTGGAGCAGAGGCGCAAGGAGGTTGAGGACTCGCTCGTTAAGGTGTTTGAAAGGAAGTACGCCGGAGGTGGGAAATGATAATCCTACTGGCCGCCCAGCTTGACACCTTGGACAGGGTGGCGGCGGTGGTGGATGACAGGGCGATATGGCTCTCGGACGTAGACGAGAGGGCGCTTCTCTACGCCGCCACCTACGGGATACCTCCTCAACAGCTCCCCTCCCTCCGCCGGGAGGTCCTCCAGCAGATGGTGAATACGGAGCTACTCTACCTGAAGATAAGGGAGGACACCACCATACACGTGAGCGAGGACGAGGTGGAGAGGGCGATAGACATGCAGCTCCAACAGATGAGGGGGAATATGAGCGAGGAGGAGTTTGAGAAGAAGTTGAAAGAGGCCGGATTCACCCTTGAGTCCTACCGTCGCTACCTTAGGGACGACATCCGAAAGACCCTATACATCCAGAAGTACGTTGAGATGAAGCTCAAGCCCCGAATAAAGGTGAGCGATAAGGAGGTTGAAGAGGCATACAAGACCCTCGCCGACTCCCTCTCTACGCCCCCGGAGTTCAAATTGGCCGTCATAACCTTGATGGTCAAGCCCTCCGCCTCCGCAGAGCAGGAGTACTACGCTAAGGCGAAGAGGATCTACAAGCAGCTCAAGCGGGGGGCGAACTGGGAGGAGATGGTGCAGAAGTACTCCGACGATAGGGAGAGCGCCAAGATAGGAGGAGACCTCGGCATCGTACCCAAGAACGCCCTACCTCCCAACTTCGTTAGGGAGATTGAGAGGACTCCCGAAGGGAGCTACACCAAACCCTTGAGGGGACCGCAGGGGTACCACATCTTCTACGTAAAGGGGAAGAGAAAGGACGCCTACCTCCTCGCCCACATTCTCGTAAAGGTGACCCCCTCCGAAGCGGACGTCAAGCGGGTAATGAGGAAGGCCAAAAGCATCGTAAAGAAGCTCAAGGCCGGGTACTCTTTCGCTAAGTTAGCCAAGAGGTACTCCGACGACCCCGTATCCAAGGAGAACGGCGGGGAGATCGGATGGGTGAGCGCCCAGGCTCTCCCGCCGGACATAGTTGAGAAGCTGAAGGAGGCCAAACCGGGGGACATAGTCGGCCCCATACCCACACCGGACGGCAGTATGATAAACATCTTCAAAGTCTTGGACGTTCAGGAGGGTCGGAAGCCCACGAAGGAGCAGATAAGGCAGATACTCCTGCAGCGCAAGATAGAGGAGGAGTTGAACAAACTGGTAGAGGAGGCAAAGAAGGACTACTACGTGAAGATATACCTCTAGGTACCCCACCGTATAATCCCGTTCCGCTTATGGAAGTTCTGGAAAGGCTCCGTAGGGACGAGTTGAACGCCGTCCTGACCGTCGTTGAGGGCGTAGAGCCTGGGGAGGGACCCCTTTCGGGGCTGCCGGTGGCCGTAAAGGACAACATAGCCACCGCCGGCGTAAGGACGACAGCCGGCTCCAAGATCTTGGAGAACTACGTCCCCCCATACGACGCTACGGTCGTTAAGAGACTCAAGAAGGCGGGGGCCGCAATAGTGGCCAAGACCAACCTTGACGAGTTCGCCATGGGTTCAACCGGAGAGAACTCCGCCTTCGGCCCGACGAAGAACCCCCATGACCCCTCCCTCGTCCCCGGTGGCTCCTCCTCCGGCTCCGCCGCCCTCGTAGGGGCGGGTGTGGTACCCGTCGCCCTCGGCAGCGACACTGGTGGTTCCATAAGGTTGCCGGCTGCCTTCTGCAACGTCTGGGGCTTCAAGCCCACCTACGGGAGGGTCTCGCGCTACGGCCTCATCGCCTTCGCCTCCTCCCTTGACGTCATCGGCCCCATAGCGAGGGACATAGACACCCTCGCCGCCGTGATGGAGGTAATCTCCGGCCCGGACGACAGGGACGCAACCACCCTCAACCGTCCCCCATTCTCCCGTTGGAAGGCAGAGGAGTTCGCCCGCAGGGGCAGGTACAGGATAGGGGTAGTGTCCGACCACCTCCGTATAGTCTCGGAGGAGATCAGGGAGAGGTTCTTGAGCCTCATAGACCGCCTAAGCCGGGAGGGGAACGAGGTCGTGGAGGTCTCCCTGAAGGGTGGGAGATTCGCCCTACCCGCCTACCACGTCATAGCAACGGCGGAGGCCTCCTCCAACCTCGCCCGGTACGACGGTGTGCGGTACGGTGTGCGCCTTGAGGGGAGGGATATGTTGGAGACCTACGTACGTACCCGCTCCCTCTTCGGTAGGGAGGTGAAGAGGAGGATAATGCTCGGCACCTTCGTCCTCTCCCACGGCTACTACGAGGCGTACTATCTAAAGGCCCTCAAGGCCCGCCGCCTGATAAAGGAGGAGGTGGAGGGGTGGTTCAAAGACGTAGACGTGGTCCTCACCCCCACCAACCCCACCCTACCCCCGAAGATAGGGGCGGGCTTCTCACCCGTTGAGTACTACAGGCTGGACACCCTCACCGTCCCCTTCAGTCTCGCTGGCGTCCCCGTCCTCAACGTCCCCCTCGGCTCCTTCGTCGGGGCGCAGGTGGTGGCCCCCTTCGGGGAGGACGAGAGGGCCGTAGGCTTCGGGATGTATGTTTCAAGGTTCCTCTAAACTCGCCCTCTTCCTTGAGTCCTACGTCTACGGACGCTTCATCTTGGCAGACTTCAAGGCCTACGACACCGGTAAGGAGGGGGGGTACATCCTCATCCTGTACGGAGACTACACGGAGGAGGACGTAAAGGTCATAGAGAGGAACCGGATATTCCCCCGGACGGTGGTCTATAGGGACAGGGGGAGGTTGGCGGTACATATTGTAGCGTACGAGAAGAGGGACTTTCCATGGTTGAACGTCGTTATGTTCCTCCTGACCCTCCTCTCCACCTTCTTCGCCGGGGCCATAAACGCCGGCGCCAACCCCTTCGGCCCTGGGATATTGGAGGGGTGGTCCTTCGCCCTCCCACTCCTCGCCATCTTGGGCGCCCACGAGTTCGGCCACTACTTCGTAGCCCGTCGCTACGGCATCCCCGCCTCTCTACCCTACTTCATCCCCTTCCCGTCCCTCATAGGGACGATGGGAGCGGTGATAAGGTTGAGGGGGGTCCTCCCCAGTCGCAGGGGGTTGCTGTATATGGCCTTCGCCGGGCCTATAGCCGGTTTCCTCGTCGCCATCCCCGTCCTCGTAATGGGCTTAAAGATGAGCTACGTCGTCAGCTCCGACCTCGGAGGTCTGCGGCTCGTCTTCGGTGAGCCTCTGGCCTTCAAGCTCCTGTCCCTCGCCATCGTGGGGAGATTGCCGGAGGGTATGGACCTGATGCTCCACCCTATGGCCTTCGCCGGGTGGGTGGGCCTCTTCGTCACCGCCCTGAACCTGATACCCATAGGCCAGTTGGACGGCGGCCACATCCTCTACGGTCTTCTCCCCAACCTCCACCGAAAGGTATGGTGGCTGGTCGTACTCCTAATGCTCCCAGGAGGTCTCCTCTGGAACGGTTGGTGGGTCTGGGCCTTCATCGGCCTCCTGATGGGACCCGGCCATCCCCCTCCCATCTTCAACGAGCGGGAGATAACCATCGGCGAGAAGGTCGTCGGCGTCCTCTCCCTCCTCCTATTCGTCCTCACCTTCACCCCTGTACCTATAAGGGTGGTGCCGTAGCTACCGCCTCACCACCCTGACCGTACCGTAGGGGGACCTTACGAAGACTACGCCCCTGACTTCTATCTTCACCTCCCTGCCCCTACCCTTCGCTATCACACGGCCGTCGCTGGAGAAGACCTCGTATCCCACCGCTTCGGGGAAGAGGACCCTATCGCCCAAGACCCTTACGCCCCCGCTTTCGGGGGTGGCCTCGCTGACGTCAAGGTCGCCGACCTCGGCAAAGGGGCCGCACGGACCGGCGGCGAGGTACCTACCGATCCTGTCCAGGTATCGGTTGTCTCCGGGGTCTATACAGGTGGAGGAGAGGCAGTGGTCCGTATATACGAGCCTACCGTCCCCGTACTCCCCGGCCATCAGGGTGGGACCCACGTCGGTTATGAGGACGGTCCAGGAGGAGCCGTAGTAATCTTGGGTGTCGTAGTCCCCGCTGGTCCAGTCCAAGGGCATCCCCGCCGTGATGGGGTGGGTGTTGTAGGCCGGTGTGGTACTCTGACACGAGGAGTTCCCGCACCCGTACCATACGGAGGAGATATGGACACCGTAGCCCGGAGGGAGGGTGGGGACGGACCCCGTCCCGTTAGGCTGGTTTACCCAGTAGCCGCCGCCCATAGCGATGTAATCGTGTATGGCCGTGGATAGGGAAGTGATGTACCAAACGGCTCCAATGTCAACGACTACGAAGTCGTAGCTGCAAAGCGAATCGGCGCTTATCACACCGATGGAAGAGACGTTGGCCTCGTAGACCGTCGCCCCCAGGGAGCGGAGGCGGTCGGGGGTATCGTATCGGGAGTTGTAGATGTAGAGGACCTTGATGCCGCTAAGGGAGTTCAAACCTTCATCTACGATGAAGGGCTTCCTATTCACCGCACCTTCCACCTCCCCAGTGCTGCTGAAGGCCAGTACGACGTACGTGAGCATAGGACCTTTATTATACACCCGAAAGAGGACGCTGTGGGAATCTGCATCCCGTGTAGAATAGGGGGTCAAGATGGTCAGGATAGATCTGGAGACGGCACCCTTCATGGGAGACTTTGAGATAGTGGAGCGAAAGGGTACGGGACACCCTGACACCATATGCGACAGCCTCGCGGAGGAGTACAGCAGGTCCCTATCCCGTTTCTACCTTAACAGGTTCGGGAGGATCCTTCACCACAACCTTGACAAGGCCATCCTGGTCGGTGGTGAGGCTTCCCCACGGTTCGGCGGCGGTGAGGTCAGGGAACCCATAGAGTTCACCCTCGTTGGGAGGGCAACCTACCGGTACAGGGGGGAGGACTTCCGCAAGGAGATAGAGGATCTGTACTACGAGACCGTGCGCGACTGGCTCCGAAGGAACCTCCCCCACCTTGACTTAGACAGACACATCCGGATACACCTGAAGGCGAGGGCTGGGAGCGAGGACCTGACGGACCTCTTTGAGAGGGAGGGGGAGGTACCCCTCGCCAACGACACCTCCTTCGGCGTTGGCTTCTATCCCTTCACGAGGGCGGAGAGGCTGGCCTACGAGGTGGAGCGGTTCCTGAACTCCGAGAGGTACAAGTCGGACAACCCCTTCATAGGGGAGGATATAAAGGTCATGGTGGTGCGGGACCTCAAGACCTACAGGGTCACGGTAGCCCTCGCCTTCGTAGACAGGTACGTCAAGGACGTCAAGCACTACAGGGATCTGAAGGTGAAGGTCCAGAACGACGTCTATACGTTTGCTAAGGGGATACTGGGGGACTACCCCCTCTCCGTTGAGATCAACGTCGCCGACGACTACGCCAGAGGCTCCGTCTACATAACCGTGACGGGGACCAGCGCCGAGGCGGGAGACGACGGACAGGTAGGTAGGGGGAACCGGGTCAACGGCCTCATAACCCCCTACAGGCCCATGACCCTTGAAGCGGCCGCCGGCAAGAACCCCGTCTCCCACGTGGGGAAGATATACAACATAGCCGCCAACATGATAGCGAGGGAGGTGGTGGAGAAGTTCCCGGCCGTTGAGAACGTATATATCTACCTCGTCTCCCAGATCGGACGGCCCATAAACGAGCCTCAACTCGTCCATACCCGCGTGTGGGGAGGTATCTCCGACGCCGAGCTTCAGGACATCAAGGAGTACGTGGCCGAGAGGGTCAGGGGGATAACCTCCCTGTGGAGGAAGATAGTCTACGAGGGGGTGGAGGTAGCGTAGATGTTCTTTAGGAAGAAGAGAAAGAAACCACCGCCTCCGAAGAAGAAGTCTCGGATAAGCATACCGGAGGACTTCTGGGTAAAGTGCCCCTCCTGTGGAAGCATCCTCCCCAACCCGGAGCTTGCAGCCAACGCCAAGGTGTGTCCCAAGTGTGGCTACCACTTCCGCATAGGAGCGTACGAGTACGCCAACCTCCTGTTTGACGAGGGCATAGAGAAGGAGATAGGAGCAAACCTGGTCGCCACGGACCCACTCAACTTCCCCGGCTACAGGGAAAAGATGCGGAAGTACGAGAAGCTCTACGGCCTCAAGGACAGTAGCGTAGCCGGTATAGGACACATCTTCGGTAGGAAGGTCGTAGGGTTCTTTACCGATTTCGCCTTCCTCGGTGGCTCTATGGGGTCGGTCTTCGGGGAGAAGTTCTACAGGGCGGCGAAGGAGGCCCGCCGCAAGAGGATCCCCCTCATAGCCGTCCTCTTTTCCGGCGGTGGGGCGAGGATGCACGAGGGCATATTCTCCCTGATGCAGATGGTGAAGACGACCGTCGGGGTGATACAGTTAGAGGAGAAGGGGGTACCTTACATAACCGTCCTCGGCGACCCGACCATGGGCGGTGTGATGGCCAGCTTTGCTGCTCTGGGGGACGTGATAATAGCCGAGCCTAACGCCCTCATAGGCTTCGCCGGGCCGCGGGTAATAAAGCAAACCATAGGCCAGGACCTCCCTCCCGGTTTCCAGAGGAGCGAGTTCCAGTTGGAGCATGGCCAGGTGGACCTCGTGGTGGACCGCAGGGAGATGAAGCGCACCATCGCCCGCCTCTTAGACATAATGACGGCTGGAATAAGGTAGCCCTCCTGTCAAGGCTATAATAAAGTGTCGTGCTGAACTTCGTCGTATCTGCTGGAGGGGGAACGGCCGGTCTCTCCCCTTCCGCCTTTCTCGGTTTTATAGCCGGTATTATCCTCGCAGGTTTCCTTGCCGATATAGTCTTTAGGAAGTTCAGCATCCCATCAACCCTGTCCCTACTGACCCTGGGGTTTCTCATAACCAACGTCCTCCACATCGTCTCACCGGACGTTGCCCTCGTAATAGCCCCCTACTTCGGTACGATGGCCTTCGCCATAATACTCTTTGAGGGTGGCCTCGCTCTGGACATCTACGCCCTCGTCAAGAAGCTGGGCATAGCCTTCGTGTTCTCAACCGTCGTCTTCCTCCTGTCCGCCTTGGCCATAACTCTCCTCTGGACAGCCTACGGTGGGAACCCGTACATCGGTGCGTTGATAGGGGTAATGTTGGGGGGGACGAGCGGGGCCATAGTCTTACCCACCATCGCCAAGCTCAAGACCTCCCCGGAGGCCAACATAATAGCCAAGTTTGAGGCCGTACTGGCCGAGATATACATAGTGGTCGGGGCGAGCGTCGTCCTAAGCGTTATGAAAGGGGGAAGTGTCAACGTAATACAGTACCTGTACAACTCCATAGTCCATGCCACCATAATTGGCATAATCGTGGGTTTCGTATGGCTTCAGGCCATAAAGATACTGATTCAGAACGAGGTCTATTACATCCTCACCCTCGGTATGCTCTTCGGAGTGTACTGGCTGGTGGAGTTCCTCGGTGGGAGCGGCCCCCTCGCCGCCATAATCTTGGGTATGGTCATCTCCAACGCCCAGACCGTAGTTGAGCGGATCCTACCCATACTTAGGATAAACCGCGAAAAGTTGGACATGCTCAACTTCACCCTGGACGAGTTCACCAAGCAGGCCAGCGTGGAGCTCTCCTTCGTCTTCAGTACCTTCTTCTTCCTCATACTCGGTATGACGGTGAAGATAGAGTACCTCCTGGACGTAAGCATCCTCCAAGGTATCTTCGGGATCTTTCTCGTCCTCGTCGCCGTTAGGTTGGTCAGCACCTTCGTCCTCTACAAGGTGGATAGGGACATAGACTTCAAGGATGGCTTCATCCTCTTCTTTATGATGCCCAGGGGTCTGGTCTCGGCCATAGTGGCTTTCAGCATAGGGACGGCACTGACCGATAAAGCTCAAGTTATTCTGGCCTACGCCTTCGGTGTCATAGTGGTTAGCGTTGTGTGGATGACCGTCGGGACCTTCGCCGCCCGTCTAATCTTCCACGAAAATACGGATGAAGTGGAAGGAGAGGAAAGGAAAGAGGAAAAGCACACTGGTTTCTGGGAGAAGGTGATGGAGGCGGAGAGGGACATCGTGCGTAGGACCAAGGAACTCGTTCAAAACCGCAAACCTCCCAACCGAAGGAAGCGACGGAAGAGGAAGAAGAACGGCTCTAAGTGAGCCTCACCAACTCCTTGAGGGACCTGACCTCGTCCTCCCTCAAATATCTCCATTCACCGGGGGGAAGATCCAGCTCCACCGTACCGTAGAAGACCCTCTTCAACCTCTTGACCCTCCTCCCCAACCTCCTCATCATCCTCCTTATCTCCCTGTACTTCCCCTGTTTGAGTACGAGGAAGACCTTACCCCCGGAGGTTATCTTAGCCTCCTGCGCCCTCAAGAGTTCCCCCCTGTCCTCTACGCCTGCGAGGATCCGCTTTAAGAGTTCCCTATCCGGTGGGGGAGAGACCTCAACCACGTACCCCCGCGGTACCCCGTACTTCGGATGGGTCAGCCTGTGGAGGAGTTCCCCGTCGTTCGTCAGCAGTAGGAGGCCTTCGGAGGGTACGTCCAAGCGACCCACCGGCCTAAGCTCGTAGAAGTCGGGGGGTAGGAGGGTGTAGATGGTGGCGTACCTCGGATCCGCCCTTGAGACGACGAAGCCGGGGGGCTTGTGGAAGGCCACGTAGAGCATCCTCCGGGAACCTCCGGGGACGTACCCCTCCACCTCCACCTCGTCCCCTTCCCCCACCTCGTATAAGGGTTGGGTTATTACCTCACCGTTTACCCTTACCTTTCCCTTCCGGATCAGGCGAAAGGCCTTCCTCCGGGAGAAGGCGTAGAAGGTCTGGAGGTACTTCAGGAGTGTCAAGGCAACTACTTCCCCTTCTTCTTACCCGTGCCGACCTCCTTATCCTGTTTTTTACCTTCGTCCTCCTCCGGGGTGGTGTATGCCTTCATCATCAGCTGGTACCCTACGAGGGTCCCGTACATACAGCACTGGGGATTCCGGGCGACTAGGCTCAAACATCCGAGGGCCGTCCCACCCGTCAGGGCTATGCCGAGGTTCAGGAAGGGGTAATACTTCCCGTCGTAGTAGAAGTAGGAGCCTCCGAACTCCAACCTTAGGCCGTAGGGGATGGTCCCCGTCTTCCCCTTGAAGTGTCCGGATAGGTCTATTCCGAAGGCGACGTACTGGTGGAGGTAGGGGAACCTCCTTATGGAGCCGGGAATCCGGACGGTGTCTAACATAAAGTTGGGGTCGTACTTGTAGCCGGTTATGGAGTAGAGGAGCTGGTAAGACACGTACCAGGAGAAGTACCTGTTCACCCTCGCCCCCGTTATCAGGTCTATCTCCGGCGTTATGTACGATGTGCTTAGGACGTCCACGTACAGCTTGGGCATCAGCGAGGAGTAGAACTCGTACTTGGGGTGTTTGTAGAAGGTCCATTTAGCGTAGGGCGCGAGGCCGAGGAAGTTGGCCGTAAGGCCTACGGAGAGGTTCCTCATAGCCCCTATGCCGAAGAAACCTCCGAAGGTGGGGAGTACCCCGTACTTTCCGTATATGGCGGCATTCTTGGATTCGGGCGTAATGTGGGCGGGGACGTTCCCGTAGAGTCCGGCGTCAATCTCACCGGGTTTGAGGGGCTGGGCGGTCTGGAAGGTCCCGAAGAAGCATCCGCTTAATAGCGGAGCTAACGCCAATACGAGTATCAACCTTCTCACACCTGTATTTTACACCGGAAGGGGGACGTAAAATTCCGATCATCAGCCCCGTTATACTTTCGGAGGGGAATCGGTACGATGTTAATGGTGAGACGACCGTTGCAGGTTCCGGAATCTTGTAGTCAGATTTAGGGTTTTCATATATGCGATTTTGATGATCGGAGATAATTCTGTGTAAAATTTTGCTGTGTCCAATAATACTTTAGTAGGCGTATCATCCTTTTGACATTTTTCTGAATGGGTAATGGAATTATGCGGCCAACATCAAGGCAGAAATGTACAACTTAAACATTATCTCCCGTTTTATGTTCTCAAACTTTATGCTGCTCAC
>WGAN01000039.1 GCA_015494805.1 Caldifarciminota bacterium | reverse complement strand
GAGGGCCACACCGACATAATCGGCTCCGAGGAGTACAACCAGAAGCTTTCGGAGCGCAGGGCGAAGGCCGTCGCCGAGTACCTCATAAGTAAGGGGATAGACCCGAAGAGGATAAGGACGGTGGGGTACGGCTCCCGCAAGCCCATAGCCCCCAACGACACCCCAGAGGGGAGGGCGAAGAACAGGAGGGTGGAGATAAAGTTTGAGTGAGGAGGCCGGTCAGGGTGCCGGGTTTATAATATCCCGCATATGGAAAGGGTAGGGAGGTTCGCCCTGAACGAGATATACCTCGGAGACTCCCTCGTCCTTATGAAGGACATACCGGACGGCAGCATAGACCTGATAGTCACCGACCCGCCCTTCGCTATAGACTTCAAGGCCAAACGCTCCAACTACAACAGGTCGCAGGACAGGGTGTTGGAGGGGTACAACGAGATACCGAAGGAGAGGTACTACGAGTTCACACTGCGGTGGATGAGTGAGGCCCACAGGATACTGAAGGATACGGGAAGTATGTACGTCTTCTCCGGCTGGACGAACCTGAAGGATATACTGAACGCGATTGACGAGGTGGGCTTCATAACGATAAACCACATAATATGGAAGTACCAGTTCGGGGTCTTCACCCGCCGGAAGTTCGTCACGAGCCACTACCACATCCTCTTCGTGGTCAAGGATGAGAAGAGGTACAAGTTCAACAAGATTGAGCATTACCCGGAGGACGTCTGGATCATAAAGCGGGAGTACTGGAAGGGTAAGGTCAAGACACCCACCAAGCTACCCCTTGAGATAGTGAAGAAGATAATCCTGTACAGCAGTGACGAGGGGGACGTCGTCTTTGACCCCTTCCTTGGCTCCGGGACGGTGGCCGTTGCGGCCAAGCTCCTGAACAGGCGCTTCCTTGGGTTTGAGATAGTGCCGGAGTACTACGAGTTCGCGAGGGAGAGGATAGCGAAGACCGAACGGGAGCTGTTTGCAGGGGGGAGGTGATGGAAAGTTGCCTTAGGTTCAAGGAACATCGTAAGATTTTCAAACGGATACGCGATGCTCTAAAGGACGAGAGCAACCGCAAGTACCGGGAGGAGTTTGAAAAGGCCCTTGAGAGGTTGGTGGAATCCTACGATACCCGAAACCATGAGAACCGTTTCGTAGTGGGGGGAGCCCTGGAGGTCCTCTTCTGCGCCCTCCTCAAGGCCCTCGGGTTTGAATGTGTATGGCTACGGGAAAAGAGGTACGACCTTCAGATTGACGGACGTAAGTTCTCACTCAAGGGCAGCTTCACCCGCAGGAGGGGGACGGTGCATCTTATAAACGTTCTGGGAGATGGGGAGGTCAAATGGGACGAGCCAACCCTCTTCTTCGTAGGTGGGTACGGCGTGTTCTACGCCGACCCCTGTATGCCCCTTTCACCGGAGCGTAAGAAAGACGCCCTCACGGTCAAGGTCAGGGATGTCCTTGAGGTGAGTAAGGACTGGAAGATAGACCTGAAGGTTCCCCTGAAGCCGGAGGGAACGGCCCACATAAGGACGGCGAGCTACGACGTGGCGAAGTCCGTACTTGAGCAAATAGGGAGTACCCTCCTTCGGAAACACCTGCCCGAAGTGTAGAAATTCCGTTGTTTTACCGTGTTGCTGACACCCCGGAGGGGAGGGCCAAGAACAGGCGGGTGGAGATAAAGTTTGAGTGAGGGGATACAACGGTAGGCGGAACGGGGGTAGAATACCCTCTATGAAAGGCGGAAAGCTCTGGGCGTTTCACCTGATAGCGGGCTTCTTTCTCTTCCTCCTTCTCTTCTCCCACCTATCCCTGATGCACTTCTCCGCCGGCGCCGCCGCTCCCATGAGCGACCCCTCCAACCCCCTAAGTTGGACGAGCGTCCTCGCCCGCTCCAAGGACCTCATAATGACCATCATCTACACCTTCTTTGTTGGCTTCGGTCTCTACCACGGCCTCTACGGCCTCTTCGGCATCCTTACGGAGATAAACTCCCTCCGTCCCTACCGTAAGGCGATAGGCGTACTCCTCGTAATCTTCGGTGTCCTGTTCTTCCTCTACGGGACGTTCGCGGCATGGTATGGGTACTTTACGCTGCAAGCGGGTTAGACAGTCTGGCCATAACCCCCGACAGCGCTGAGAGGTTGAGGGGGAGGGTCCTGCTCTTGGACGTCAGGTCCCCCTCGTTCTTCAAAAATGCCCCCTTAGGAGCTAACTACAACCTCCCCCTGTACGACATAATGGGGGGATACGACCCACCCGAAGGCTACGACTACTACGTAACCGTATGCTCCTGTCCATCCGGAGGAATAGCGAGGAAGGCGGCGGAGATACTGCGCCGTAGAGGGTACAGGGCATTCTATCTGGTGCGATGGACGAAAGGGAAAGGAAAGTAAAGCGGATAAGGTACCTCGTCTTCCACAGGGCCTCCTCCCAGATGGAGGAGCTTTTGAGGGGGGCGGTTGAGAGGTTAAACCTCCACGCCTTACCGGAGGAGGATCTGAACGCCATATACGAGGTAGTGTCCCTGTACGATAGGGACCTAGAGGAGATTATCTACGGTCGGAGAAAGGCGGAAGGTCAGATCCGTAGGGGTCTGGAGCTTCTGGGCCTCCTGTGAGAGGGTAAGGGTGTTCGGCCGAACGTAGGAAAACGGTAGCCCCGAAAGGGTGTTGTGATGCTTTAAAGGATTGAAATTTGAAATCGCACCTCACGCCCCGCACCTTTGACGTCGGGCCTCCACTTCCATTCCCTATTGCGAGTAAGACCGGTGGATTTTCCACCCCTCACAACCCGAAAACCTCCTCTATGAGACCTACGTTCATAACCCGCCACCAGAGACTTGGAGGGACGTCCTCCTTCACGTTAAGCCATTTGAGGATTTTGGACCTCCGCAGGACGGCGACGTAGTCATTGCGATCTATGAACGCCTCTTGGGGAAAGGGGAAACCCAACTTGTCCCTCCGCCACACCACCTTGTCGGGTAGTATGCCCTTGAAGGCCTCACGGGCCAGGTACTTGGTGAAACCGTCCCTAATCTTGTAATCCGATGGCAAAGATAGAAGAAACTCCACGAGGCGGTAATCCAAGTAGGGGCTTCTAACCTCCAAAGAGAAGGCGGAGGAGTTCTTATCGGCGTATCTAAGGAGGGTGGAGATGTTGTCCATTACATCGCTCTTCAACTTCTCCGAAAGGCTCTTTACCCTGTCCCGCGTCCTTGAGGGTGGTGGTACGTAGGGGGGAGGGGTGGAGAAGATCTCCTTGGACCTCCAGAGGAACAGGGCTTTGGGACCCAGGAGGTTCAGGACGGCCCTTAGGAACGTCTTGGTGTAGCTTATATTGCTCTTTCTGAAGTGCCATAGCTCTTTGAGGACGGATAGAATATCAAACCTTAGGAGCCTCTCCAACAGAAAGATGGGGACGTACCTAAGGTAGCCACCCAAGGTTTCGTCTCCGCCTTGGCCGTCCAGCAGGACTATCACGCCGTACTTCCGGGGCAACGTATATACCGAGAATTGGGCGAAAGGGCTTAAAGTCCCTACAGGTTCTTCCTGGTGATATACGAATTTCCGTATATTTTCCTTTAAAAAATTGCGGTCAGATTCAATATATACCCAGTTTATTCCGGTGCTTTTCACAACCTCCCTGATATACTCCCGTTCGTCGTACTTCGGGAAGCTGCTGTGGAGTATTGAAAAGGCGTAGTAGCTGAAGTTGGGATGGCCGGACCTCACAGCGAAGGCGACTATTGACGAGGAGTCCAAACCGCCGCTAAGTGAGGTTCCCGTCTTTACGTCGCTCCTCAACCTCAATTTAACTGCGCTATCAAAGAGGGAGACGAAGGCCCCTTTCGCCTCCTCAAACCCTATCCTCCTCTCTTCCACGTCTATGTCGTAGTATCTCGTTATTTTCAAATCCCCATTTTTTAAATCAAAAATCGCATAGTGAGACGGTAAAATCCTATTTATTCCGTAAAAAATTGTGTCCTCGTTCATATCCGAGTCGGAATACACGAGGAACCTCACGATCTCCTTCGTATTGAAGTTTTTAGTTGATAGGGAGGTCTTGAGGAGGGCCTTGACCTCCGAAGCGAAGACGAACCTCCCATCTTTGAGGATGTAGTACAGGGGTTTCTTACCAAATCGGTCCCTGGCGAGGAAGAGCTTCCTCTCCCGCGTATCGTATATGGCGAAGGCCCACATACCGTTGAGCCTGTGGAGGACGTCTGCCCCCCACCGGTGAAAGGCCTTCAGGAGTACCTCCGTATCCGACCCGCTCCCGAAGGTGTATCCTTCGCCCTCCAGAGCCTCCCTTATCTCAAGGTAGTTGTATATCTCACCGTTGAAGACCATAACGAGGCCGTCGTACTCCATAGGTTGATGGCCGGCGGGGGACAGGTCTATTATCTTGAGACGCCTTGAGTGTAGGAAGACCTCCCCCCCCTCCATCACGCTTTCTACGGGCGGTAGATGGGCGAACTCTTCTATAGTGTCCCTCCCCTTTGCGTGTATAACCCTGTCTCCCTTTACAACCACCCACCCCTCGTCGTCCGGCCCCCTATGCCTAAGGGATGCGGAGATCTCGTCAGGACGGAACCTCACCTTCCCTACCGCCCCGAATATGCCGCACATTACCGGTGATTTTAAGACGGTAAGGGGACCACGGCCTTCGGATACGGGCGAGGTGTCGGGAGATCGCCGACGGATAGGACACTCTAACCTTCCCGTTCGGATATCCGGCTGGGATTTAGACTTCAAGATTGTTGCACCATCATTGCAAGATTTTGAACGGTTTCGGACGAAGTTCGATTCAAGTAAGTTGAAATAACACTTCAAGGAAGTCTAACACAAATCAGACTTCAAGATCTTAGTAGCCAAAGCCTTGGGGACAGCAGGTACGGAGACCGCCCCTCCTAACCAAAACGCACGGGCTACACCCTTAAAATATCTTCCTCTGCCGGGGTGGCGGAATTGGCAGACGCGCTAGGTTCAGGACCTAGTGGGCTTCGGCCCGTGCGGGTTCAAGTCCCGCCCCCGGCACTTTTTTTATTGAGGGCCGAGGGGGTATATCCGGCTTACGTTTCCCCAGTATAATACCCGCCTTTATGAGAGCCGTTGATATGTATCCCTACGTCAAGGCGAACCTCCGCAAGAGGTTCCCCTATGAGGATGGGTGGATCATACGTAAGTTGGACAGGGAGAGGGCCGACAACCCGGACTTCATCGTTGAGCGTCGCAGGAAGACGCACGTTGATAAGGTTGTAGTGGAGGTTATAGCCGACTGTAAGGTCACCGAGGAGCATATAGAGGCCTTGGAGAGACACACGAAGAAGTTTGACGTGGAGGGTGTGCGTATCCTTACACGGATCATAGTCGTATGTGCCGGGGCCGACACCTCCATCGTGCCTAAGGACGTAGACCTGATGGTCCTCCGGAGCTGCGAGTGCTAACCGCTCGGTAGAGCGTCCTGACCAATTTACAGCAGGCGACGTCCAAACGATATTCGTACCGTTTGCGGTTGGGGGAGCGGCCCTCTAAGTGGGCCTTGACGATGGTTTTTGCTACGGCGGTAGGGGTGGGGGGAACGGTTAGGAGGCCGAGGGATTCGGCCCGCCTCAGGAGGAAGGGGTTTTCCGATACGACGACGATGGGTTTCCCAGTACCGAGGTAGTCGTAGAACTTTATGGACGACCCCAACTTCTTCCGCCTCGCTGCCAAGTCCAAGACCAAGAGGACGTCGGAGGAGAGCATCTCCCTAAAGGCCTCCCTGCGGTTGAGGAGCCTACCCGTACCCGGCCCGAAGACCCTCAATCTGAAGCCTTCCGGTAGGAGATGGGGCAGTTGCCCGATTATCCTCCTCTGTACGGACGAGTAGAGCGAGCCTAGGTAGGAGACCCAAACCTCACCCGGATGGGGGACAGGGGGTAGGGTGTAATCGTCGGGGTCGTAGGTATGCTCAAGGACGACTACGTTCCGGTTGAACCTTACGGCCTCCTCGTAGGTTTCCCCATCGTTTATAACGAGGACGGCCTCCGCCCCTTTGAGTACCCACCTCTCTAAGAGGTATTTGGCCAAACGGTTGGGGCGGTGGGGGTCGTTGAGCCAAGGGTCCCGTAGGTCGGCTACGAAGGGTATCCCCGTCTTGCCGGACAGGATGCGGCCCGCTATCAGGGCGGAGAAGGGGGGTGCCGTAGCTATGAGGACGTGGGGCCTCTCCCTCCGGAGGATCCGGAGCATCCTCTTGAGGTGGAAGAGGAAGAAAGGTAGGCGGGAGTCGGGTTGTACGAAGAACTTCAGTATTCTCTTGAGCCGGCTCTCGGACAGGGTGGGGGGCCTGTGGGGGATATGCCAGAAGAGGCGGTAGATGCGGGCGAAGTTGCGTATCTCCAGGGCGCGAGCCGGATCCTCCCCGCCGAACCTATCGCCAACGTTAGCGAGGACGCAGACGTCGTTCCCCATCCGATGGAGACACTTGACCAACTTGCTCCACCTCTGGGCGCCGGAGGAGTTGTTCGGCGGAAAGAAGTAGGAAACGATGCAGACCTTCAAGAGGGAATTCTAACCCGAAGGGACCTCATCCGGCACCTATCACCCTATACTGCCCCCATAAAAACCGCAGTTGTATCTACCTTATAATTACCCTTTCAACCCCGTTGGCCACCTTTACGAAATATATGCTGGCTTTCAGGGGGATGGAGGTCTCCCCCACCGACGTACCGGCCCTAACCATCCGCCCATCCGAAGCGTAGATGCTGTACGGACACCCACCGCACCTTATATACACCCTTCTGCCCTTGACAGTCAGGGTGGGTCGCTCCCTTCCGGTATTCTCTGCTACGTTCAGGGGTTCCCTCGTACGGGAGTAGAGGTCGTAAAGCGTGGCCGTGCTGTCTAAGGTTGTTGTGAGCATATCAAGGCGGCCGCTCTTGTGATAAACGCGGGAATAATAATACACCTCCGAAGAATCAACCCTGTACTCTACGTACCCTACGTTCTTTATGTAGGTGAAGTGTATGTAGTCGTAATGGCGGAACCATCTACCGAGAAGCACCGTATAGTTCGTATCGCTGACGTACCTGACGGTATCCCGGAAGGAGTAGAGGAGATAGTACCCTATAATCCCCGCAGTTATAACCGTGTCCGTATCGGGTGAAACGTACTCGTACCACATTTCGGAGGGCATGAACACGATGGAGTCGGGAAGTCCGTTCCCGTCTATATCGCCCATCCCGTAAATGTCTCCGGGTTGTGGGCCGCACCAGTCGTAAGCAGGCCACCTATCCCCCGGCGTTATCGGGAACTTCAGGGATCTGATGGCTATGCCCCTGCCGGAGAGGCTCGCATCAAGTCCGAAGTAAGGTTTTTTGAAGAACTCAACGAAGTAGAAGGTGTTGTAGTACGCGTAGAAGGTATCCACGCGGGAAGAATCGGGGTTCCAGGTCTTTACGGTCACTATCTGGCTACCGGTGGGGAGTATGCACCCTATCCAAGTAGGGCTACCTATACTTACCACGCTGTCAATTTCGTACCCAGAACGCGACCCGCCGAGGGCGTACCTCCTAACCTCCCCTTTCACGTACCCGCTCATCGCCATCTCCGGGGGATAGATCTGGGAGAGTATTACGGGTATCATAGGGGTATTATACCGCTGAAAAGTGTATGACAAGGTTCAATACAAGCATAACTCCGACACCTCCACTTTGAGGGGTTTCCCTTCGTAATTGGGTATCCGGGCTGTTATCTCAACGATCAGCTTATTCCGCGGGATTTTGGGTTTGGCCCGTTCATGCCTATCGTTAGGTATAGACGGTCCAAAACGTGGAGGTCCCCAGGGAGCCTGCTCAAGATCTTCGTGGAAGTCTATGTTCAGGAAACTTGATCCTCTCTTATACA
Source organism: Caldifarciminota bacterium (assembly GCA_015494805.1). GTDB lineage: Bacteria > Hydrothermota > Hydrothermia > LBFQ01 > LBFQ01 > JAADCS01. Next base: position 5,162 of record WGAN01000039.1, on the reverse strand, counting down.
CAGTAGTTCTGTAGAAAGCGTTCTCATCGTGGAGCCAGACACCTATCTTTATCCTCGCACTTCCGTTCGTTCTCAAATAGAACTTTAACCCCTTGCTTCCGTAGTACCGGGCGGAGTCAAGGTAGTTAGAAACTATGCCTTCGGGGAAGGTATAGTGCATGTTCCCTACCGTGATGGTGTCAAATATAAAGGTCGTCGGTTTGCCGAACCTCCTTTTGCAGCCCTCAAGGGGGGGAACTTAGGTTGAACGGTGTCTATACGTACGGGAGTACCGGGCCACCACTCACCGGGATCCGGCTTCACAACCCGGATTATGCTGTCGCATATGACACCGGGGGCGCAGTATATAGGCTTGCGGATGGTATCACCGTCCGGGGTGACTATGATTATGTAGTTCGGCACCCTTATGTACGAGGTATCTGCTACGGGTACCACCCTAGGTCCCATTGTTGTTAGTAGGGCAGCGATCACAAAAAAAATTGTACGGCCGATTTGACAAACACGTTACCAGTGTGAATATCAGAAAATGATCCTGTTTATGAAATACATCACAAAATGTGCAATAAATCCACTTAAAAAACCCCGTGAAGACCCCTTGCAGCGATATAATAATAGACTCGTGAAAGGTATCTCAAGGTCGGTTGCGCTCCTATCGGTAGGTATAACGTTCTTGGCTTCCTGCTTCAGCACCCCCATAAGCTACGATACCGCCGAGATACCCGACAACTCCAGAAACCTGAAGGTGGGATTAGGTGGCCAACATTACTACGAAATATACGAGGATTTCAACCCATTCAGTGGGAGTACCCTTTACTACTCGCGGGACTTCAACGTACGGGGCGACGTACAGGCGGGATACGGATGGAGGAGGATAGTTGAGGTCGGGGTAATGGGAGGTGTAGCGGTAGGATACTACAAGTACACGATGGCACCGTCCCACACGAACCGGTGGGGGTGGGAAGGTTTGGTAGATGTATATCCTTACGTAAAGGTCGGTATCCCAACCGATCCTGTCAGATTTTCCATAAAACCCTCCTTTGGCCAAGGGTTCCTCTTTCGCCAATACCACAGTAGGTTCTTCTTTGTACTTTCGCCCAGGTTGGACCTTCTCGTCGGATTCGGAAAACCGGAACGCCTGACCTTAGGTGCAAGTCTGTTGCCTGGTTCCAACGAATACACGTCCGATGTCCTCATAATTACATCCTTGCACCATTCGGATTACACCTTTTCCTTTATGAGCGGTTGGAACATCGGACACATCGGAACCATAGGTGGATGGTACGTTACACCTTCAGGCACCTTACACTTCGGCATAGGTAAGAGGGTTGAGGGTTTCTAAGAACCGGGCAGATTGCCGTCAGAACAACGAGACCGTCCGCCTTCCCCCCTCTATGGCCTCCCTCACCGTACGCTCAATCTCCTCCTCAAGGGCCGTTGTATCCTCCCCCTCCATCCGTCTTGACACTATCTCCCCGGACAGGGCGGCTATCCTTTCCTTCACCTCCTCGCTGAAGGCCGGTACCTCCGCCCCCTCAAGGAGCCTCTGAGTGAAGGACACCCTCCCGCCCCTCCTTCCTCCCCGCCCAAGGTAGTACTCCCTGAAGAAGCGGGTGTTTAAGTAGCCTAAGAGAAACAGGAGGTCCTCCCTCCTGTAGGGGTAGATGAAGAGGACGTCCCCGGAGGGTAGATCCGGGCCGTAGGAGAGGCTGAAGCGGTTGTAGGGGCGCCTGTCAAGGGTGGGGACGTAAATCTTCGGTTCGGAGATGTGGGAGAGCAGGAAGGTGTAGTTCCGGAGGGCCTGATAGTGAAACCACCGCTTCCCCGCCGGAAGGTACCTCTTCGTCATCCTTTCCCTGTAGGGCAGGAGTCTGGCGTAGATGTTGGGGTACCTCTCCCTTAGATGTCCCTCGTCCCGGATGTGTTCGTCCATAACGATGTATAGGGCATGCCCCCTGACGACGAAGCGGTCGCAGTTTCTGGCCTTAACGAACCTCTTAACCAGTTTCCTCTCCTCGTCGCTGAAGGTCGTTAGCTCCTCCTGTGAGACCCTGAAGGCCTCGTCAAAGCCGGAGACCAGACCCACCCCCACCTTGGCCAGTTTTTTGAGGGGGATACCCTCAAATTCGGGGATCCCGGCGACGAAGGAGGACCACGGCCCGGCCGTCCGGAACTGCGGGGCCTCCGAGTAGTGAAACAGGCGGTTGGACCGCCCATTCTTCAGGGCATCAAGGGCGAGGTCCCTTATCTCTTCAGGGGTCGCCTTACGGTCCTTTATCCGGAGGATCTTCATCCTCTCCCCCTTTCTCCCCTTTACGAACCTGAATATGACCGTCTCCGGACTCTTTGAGAATATCCGCACCTCGTCAAGGTCTATCACCACCTCAAGGCTCCCCTTCCTCAAGAGGGCCTCACGGACGACTCTGGCGTAGGTGTTGTAGAAGAAGTGGTAGGGGACGATATACACCAGTTGCCCACCCTCCCGCAAAAGTTCCAGAGCCTTCAGGATGAAGGCGTAGTATATGTCGCCCTCGCGGGAGCGGATTATCCGGCTCACCTCTTCGGACAGATGGGGAGGAAGGCTGTTGAAATGCACGTAAGGGGGATTGCCGATTATGACGTCGTAGGTGTCCCTGTGCTTCAGGAAGTCGCCCTTCAGTATCTCCGCCCTGTCTCCGTACTTCCCGGAGCATTCGGCGTAGAGCTGGGGGTCTATCTCTATTCCCCGTACGTTCTTGAAGCCGGCCTTCAGGAGTGCCTCTATGAACACCCCCCTACCGCACCCGCTGTCAAGGACCCTTACGTCCTTCGGCGCCTCTATCAGGCTCACCATCAGTTCGGCTATCGGCAGAGGGGTCTCAACGAAGCCCACCTTACCGCTCATACCTCACCCCCGCGCACCTCGTGGAGAATATCCTTTATGTAGTTTAGGGCCAACAACTCGGCTTTCGTTGATCTTATCACCTTCTGGAGGGCCTCCTCAACGGCGTTAAGGAGTTCAACGGTGAATTCGTAGTAATCCCGTGGGATGTCCCTAAGAGGGGGATCGTAGGGAATCTGAAACATCGTGTTGCGGGGATTGACGTAGAATGGACCCTCCACCTCTTCCAGCAGGAAGAATCTCTCGTTTTCTACCCCAGTCTTATCAACGACGAAAACACCGTAAGACACTATCTCCTCACCGCCTATCCTCCTTCTGATAGTTTCAACATCTATGTGTATGTTGCCCTTCAACCTCTGGCGGGAGATTCCGAGGTACAGGCGGAGGAGGTTGTTATAGGTCGTTATGTCGTTCCTCGTGGCACCTCTGATTTTGCCGTACTTGTTGTTTATAAACACCATTAACGGTTGCCCATCTATCCGTCCGTAGAAAAGGATGTCGTAGGGCGTCCTTCCCCCTTCGGCCTTGTAGATGCTGTCCCTTGGCTCCGAGAACGTACCTACGATGCCGTTTGCGGCGTACTCCTTTCCTCCCACTACGTTTAAAACCTCATAATCCAACGTCCTATCCGTTATCTTACGCCCCCGCAGGGCCGGATAAACCTCCGTAGAGAATACCCCTCTCAAAAACTCGCTAACCCTCTTAAGACGACGGGCGATCTCCATATCCAAGGGCGTATTCTACACCCTTCCCACCCTCTCCAAAACGTAATCGCGGGCTATGGCCCACTCCTCGGCGAGGTGGAGGTTCTTCCTGTACTGGGGCATCCTCCCCTTCAGGGCCTCGTAGTGGTGCCGAAGGACCTCCGGGACGTCCCCCACCATATCAAAGGCCCGGTAGGCTACCAAAAGCTCGGCGGCCAGGACCTCGGCCAGGAAGTCCACGAGACGGCCGAAACGGAGGGCGGCGGAGAAGCTCATAGGTACCCAATCCTCCTGACCGGCGCTCGTCGGTGCGGACTGGTAGGAGTAAGGGGTGGCCAGTACCTTGGCGTCCGCGAAAATTGAGGCGACGGCCACCTGAAGCATCATCAGGCCGGAGTCCGTACCCGGCTCCCGCGAGAGCATCTCCGGAAGGCCCGACTCCCGCGATAGGACGAAGTGCATACGCCTGTCGGCGAAGCCTATTAGGGTGGCGACGGTGGAGGAGAGGGCATCGGCGAGGGTTGAGACCGTCTGACCGTGGAAGTTCCCCGTGGAAACCACCTCCTCCCCAACGAGGATGGGGTTGTCGGAGGCTCCGTTTATCAGGTCGGCGACGGTGCGCTGCGCCCACTCGCTCACCCTGAGGGCCGCCCCCATCACCTGCGGGTAGGTGCGGATGGAGTAGGGGTCCTGTACCCTCTCCCCGTCGGGAAGCCCCTCAAGGTACCTCCAGACCTTCCGGGCGGCCTCACAGGCGAAGCGGTCCCCCATCGGGGCGACGGCGTCGGGGTTGAAGGGGGACTTCCTCCCCCTGACCGCCCACCAGACCATCGGGAATACCTCGTGGTAGAGGGATAGGAGCCTGTCAAACCTCCGGAGGTTCAGGGTCAGGATGGCGAGGGAGAAGGTGAAGCCGTTTATCAGGGCGAGGGCCTCACGGGGTACGAGAGACAGAGGCTCAAGGCCGTACATCCGATGGGCGACTATGGAGGGAACCTCCCTCCCGTCCTTCAGGAACACCCACCCCTCCCCTATGAGAGCCAGGGCCACGTGGGCGTTGGGGGACAGGTCCCCGCTCGCCCCCACGGACCCCCTCTCCGGCACCTTCGGGGTTATTCCGAGGTTCAGGAAGTGGGCCATCCTTGACACCATGTCCGGCCTTACTCCGGATATACCCTTCAGGAGGTGCCTCATCCGTAGGAACATGGCCGCCCGGACGTAGGGAATGGGCAGGGGTTCTCCCGTCGACGTGGCGTGGCTCCTCAAGGTGGCGTACTGGAAGGCCTCTAACTTGTCCTCCAGGAGCCTCACCTTCGCCAGTTTCCCCAGACCGGTGTTGAAGCCGTAGACCACCCCTTCCCTCTCAACCGCCTTCAGATAGGCCTCCCGCCCCCTACGGAGCGCCTCCAGATCCTCCTCCGATACCACCACCTCCTTACCCTGCGATATTTCCCAGACTTCCCTTATTACGGACCTCATGGAGGGTATTCTACCGTCGCTTTCGGGCGAAACCCACCCACATAGCCCCCATTCCGAGGGCGATAAGGAGGACGGTTATGACCCAGGTACCCTCCGACGGT
>WGAN01000038.1 GCA_015494805.1 Caldifarciminota bacterium | reverse complement strand
TGAACCACGCCTCCATCATAGACGGGTGTAGGCTCTCCCGTGCGAAGATAGTCAGGTATGCCCACGCCGACGTTGAGGACCTTGAGAGGAAGTTGAAGGAGCACCGCCACGAGGGTAAGAGGGCGCTGATAGTTACGGACGGTGTCTTCTCCATGGACGGGGACATAGCCCCCCTGCCCGACATCCTCAAGCTGGCGAAGGAGTACGACGCCGTCCTTATGGTGGACGACGCCCACGGTGAGGGGGTACTCGGTAGGGGTGGCCGCGGCATAGTGGACCACTTCGGCCTCCACGGTGAGGTGGATATAGAGATAGGGACCCTCTCCAAGGCTTTCGGGGTCGTGGGTGGATACGCCGCCTCCACCAAGACGGTGGTTGAGTACCTCCACCAGAAGTCCCGTCCCTTCCTGTTCTCCTCGGCGATGACCGTCCCCGATACGGCGGCGGCCATAGAGGCCGTCAAGATCCTTACGGAGAGCGAGGACCGGGTGAAGAGGCTCTGGGATAACGCCAACTACTTCAAGAAGAGGATGCAGGAGGAGGGCTTCAACACCTGGAAGAGCCAGACCCCTATAACCCCCATAGTGGTGGGTGAGGAGCCGGTGGCCCAGGAGTTCAGCAGGAGGCTCTTTGAGGAGGGGATCTTCGTGCAGGCGATAGTGTATCCCACCGTCCCCAAGGGTACCGCTCGCCTCCGCGTTATGATATCCGCCGTACATACCAAGGACGACCTTGACTTCGCCGTTGAGAAGTTCGTAAAGGTGGGGAAGGAGCTTAGGGTAATCTGACGGCCTTAGGATAGGGGCGTGGAGTTAGTGAATCTATCGGAGTGGGAACCGGGCGATAGGTTTCTGGCAGCCGTTCTATCGGCCCTTGAGGAGGTGGAGGTGGACGCCTCCGGCATTACGGTGGCCTTGGTGGGTGGGGATTACATGGCGGATTTGAAGGAGAGGTTTTTCGGCGAGAGGGCTACGACGGACGTCCTTACCTTCGCGTACGATGACGTAAGGGAGGTGGTGGTGTGTCCGTCCCACCTCAACTACGACCCCTACGAAATCGCTCGGCGGATATTCCACGGGATACTCCACGCCCTCGGCTACGACCACAAAGTCAAGAGCAAGGCCCCCAAGATGGAGAGGATAGAGGCCACCCTGATGGAGGCCTTCGGTAGGCGGTTCGGCAGGGACGTTTGAGCGGGGGTGTTGCACCGGTAGGGAGATAGCCCACGGGAAATTTCGCTCCTGCTCAAAGGGTCGTAATTGAAGGATTCGCAGGCCGCTCCAACGGCTCCTCGGAGGTCACATATCCGCCCATATGCTGAATACCGGCACCTGCAGGGAATTCCGTTTCACCGGATCCTCGGAGAATGCATCCCACCATCCGCCAAGCACCTCGTTATCCTCCCTGTGAATTTTGACGTCAGACCCTTAAGGAGATAAACGACCATAAGCATCAATTTTTGGGTAATTTTTGAAAGATTAGTCAATATTGCAACGCCCATCCTCGCAGTGCATTCTAAGGTCAGGTACGGCATCCCTCGTTGAAGACCTGACGGGAGAATCGGTCTACCCTTACGCCGATAGAACGCACATTCAAAAATCGGTAATCCGGCTTCAGCTTGGTATCGGTAATGTAGGGGATTTTTTATACCGATGTCCCCTCGGAAGTTGCCTCGCTCCATACGCTGAATCCTCAAAGTTCCGTTCCTCACTTCCAAAAATACGAACCCCTTCTATGCATCTTCAAAGACTGTCAATGAGGCTTCAAGAAACCGGTAATCCGACTTCTTGCTATCCTCACCGCGGATTTATCACCTGCAATGCGGGGAATTTTACGCCAACAACCCCCGCAACATCCTTGCTACATAAAAAAGGGGGGGCGTACGCCCCCCTTTTGACGCCTCCGACCGACCTACCGTACGACGATCCTGTAGGTGCGGTCGCCCGTCCTTACGAAGAACAGGCCACGGGAGGGAAGGACGTACTTCCCCCTGAAGGTGCCAAGGAGACGGCCGGAGACGTCGTACACGCTACCATCCTCGGCATACACCGTACGGCCTATGACCTTTAGGCCGGAACCGTTGGAAGGAACCTCGGATACCTCCGTAGCGGGGGCGCGCACAAAGAGAATGGCCGTCCCACTATCGGGGATATGGCCAGAGGGGAGGCTATCGTAGACGTACTCAAGGTAAAAATCGTTCGTAGTATCGGCAGAATCGCCCTGGATACCGATCGTAGCATCAACGTAATCTACTATGGAGTTGTACTGGAACTTGATGTTCCCGTTGTCGTAGAAGATGACCTCAAAGTCCATAGGGGTGGTATGACCGTACCGCACTATGTTGTGGTACTGGACGACGGCGCAGGCGCCGGAGTACCCATCGGGGCATGAGGAGAAGGACTGGAAGTATATGTCGTCTGACCCGGAGGCAGCGGGGTTGAGGTCGTCCCACATGGGGGCTACGAAACCTGCCGACGTATAGCGATAGGGTAGGGGATAGTTGCCGAAGCTGATGTAGGTCCCAAGGTTGACCAAGATGACTATACCGTTGGAGCATATGGATATGGAGTCCGTCAGAGTGTCGTAGTAGGGGAAGGAGAAGCCGAGGTCGTAGAGGGTGGAGGCCGAACTTCCTGAACACCAATCGTCGCCAGCTCCCATAGCCGTACCGGTGGTGGATACGTCTATGTAGTTGAAGGCAACGCCCGTATCGCTGTCCTGGGTGGATAGATACACGTAGCCGAAACCGTCGGGGCCTCCCGACAGGAGCCTCACATCCACCGGCTCGTTCCGATGGACGTTATCCATCCCTTTGGCAGGGTCCAGCGCTGCGATGATGAGAACACTCAACATAACCATTCATTATACGGGCGAAATGTATGAATGTGGCCGCTATACAATACCCCCTATGGTTCTTCGCACCAGGATAAACCCCTCCTCCCCCGAATTCAGGGAAAACTACGAGTACAACAGGGCTAAAGCGGAGGAGTACCGGAGAATCCTTGAGGAGGTGAGGCACAAGAGGAGCGAGAGGGCGGTCAAACTCCACCGCGAGAGGGGGAAACTCCTCGCCAGGGAGAGGGTGGAGAGGCTCATAGACCCCAACAGCCCCTTCCTTGAGCTGTCTCCCCTCGCAGCCTACGGGATGTATAACAACGAGGTGCCGCAGGCCGGGATAATAACGGGCATCGGGATAATAGAGGGAAAGGAGGCCGTCATAGTGGCCAACGACGCCACCGTCAAGGGGGGAACCTACTTCCCGGAGACCATTAAGAAGCACCTTAGGGCGCAGGAGGTAGCCCTTCAGAACCGCCTACCCATAGTCTATCTGGTGGATTCGGGCGGCGTCTTCCTCCCTATGCAGGCGGAGGTCTTCCCGGACAAGTTGCACTTCGGACGCATATTCTACAATCAGGCCGTAATGTCCTCCCTCGGAATCCCCCAGATCTCGGCCGTTATGGGGATGTGTACGGCCGGGGGTGCCTACGTACCCGCAATGAGCGACGAGAACATCATCGTCAAAGGCACCGGTACGATATACCTCGCCGGTCCCCCCTTGGTGAAAGCCGCAACGGGTGAGGAAGTGGACGAGCAGAGCCTCGGAGGGGGTGTGATGCACTCAACCGTATCCGGCGTCACGGACCACCTCGCCGAGAACGACGAGCATGCGATTGAGCTTCTCCGCTCCATCTTCCGGAACCTGAACTGGAAGAAGAGGGTTCCCCTTGAGATACAGGAGCCGGAGGACCCCCTATACGACCCCGAAGAGATCTACGGCATAATACCGAAGGACCCCCGCAAGCCCTTTGACATGAGGGAAATAATAGCCCGGATAGTGGACGGGAGCCGCTTCCACGAGTTCAAGGCGGGGTACGGCACGACCCTGATAACCGGGTTCGCCCACATAAACGGGATACCGGTCGGGATACTGGCCAACAACGGCGTTCTGTTCTCCGAGTCCGCCCTTAAGGGCGCCCACTTCATAATGCTGGCCGACCAGAGGAGGATACCCCTCGTCTTCCTGCAGAACATCACCGGCTTTATGGTGGGGAGGAAGTATGAGGAGGAGGGGATAACCAAACACGGGGCGAAGATGGTTCAAGCCGTCTCAACCGCCACCGTACCCAAGATCACCATCATAGTGGGAGGGTCTCATGGGGCCGGGAACTACGCCATGGCCGGTAGGGCCTACGACCCCCGCTTCCTCTTCATGTACCCCACCGCCCGCATATCCGTAATGGGGGCGGAGCAGGCGGCCACCGTTATGGAGATAATAACCGAGAGGAAGTATAAGAGGATGGGAAAGGAGCTGACGGAGGAGGAGCGGAAAAGGATAAGGCAGGAGATAATAGCCGAGTACGAGAGGGTGGGGAGCGCCTACTACTCCACTGCCCGCCTGTGGGACGACGGCATAATAGATCCTATGCAGACCCGTGATGTCCTAACCTTCACGCTTTCCGTAGCCATAAACAACATCCCCCAGGAGAGGAGGTACCCGGTTTTCAGGTTTTAAACTTAGATAGTCGTCGTAAAGATCAAACCGGATGGAGGTGCCGTATTCTCCGAAGCCCCCAGAACGGCCTACTTAACCGCCCTCTTTAAGGGACCGGAAGGCAATCAAGGGGTATCTTATAGGCGGAGACAAGGGCCTGTTGTTAAATCTATTTCCGGTATCCACAGGGGGATGTGGGACAAAGGTCCATTAGATGACGGATTTGGAAAGTTGAATAAGATGGTTTGCATCGTAGAAAGGTAATCTCCTGACCATAGAACGAGGTGATAGTCGTCGTAAAGCCTAAAGCCGGCCAAGGGATGCCGATGAATCCGTTCTTGAGGTTGCACTACATGCGGGAGCATTCCTCGGAGGCGTTCCGGGATTACGCTGATGGGGGATATCCCACCTATCAGACCGAAATGCCGTTGAAAGACAGCCCAACCAATGGGAAAGACTCATACAGAGATAGAATAGGGTTCCATTCAAAAACTTCAAGTCAAACTTCAAGAAATTTTAAATCGCACTTTAAGATTTTTAAAAACCACGTTAAGGATTTTTCACAATTCCCCATTAACGGCTCCTCGGACGTTAAAAGCGGGGTCACCTCATCGGCCGAATACGGGCGTTCCGATACATTGTTGAAAAATTTTTAAACTTAGCTTGAAATTTGATTAAAATTTTGGATTGTTGGACAAAATTTGATACGACCCGCAATACAGATTTAACCTCAAGATTTTGACTCTTGTCAGACGAAATTTACTAAATTTTCAATTCCTATTTTGAGTCATCATACAGTGAAGATTTACGCCTTATCATATCTCATAAGTTCGTAGCATTATGTTTGTACCTCTCATAATTGTACTATTTCTCGGTACTACACCGATAAAATGCCATCTCATCCATCACTAACAACGTCCTTTCAAAATCCGATTTCAACCCGGACTCGTCCGTTGATCCTTAGGGTGTCGGAAATCAGGAATTCCAGTACTTTCGCGATTCCGTCTCATAAGTTCAAGAATTGATTCATTTGATTTGAAACACACAGCTTAAGAATTGAAAAGGCCCCTACCCCAGGGACACTTCGCCCTGAGAATAGGGGCTATGACTATGAAAAAAATCCTAACAGCCCTACT
>WGAN01000037.1 GCA_015494805.1 Caldifarciminota bacterium | reverse complement strand
TGCCGGGGTTGTGGTCCGAGGAGAGGGCTACCCTCACCCCGTACTCCCGTAGGAGGTCGTAGGGGGCGAAGCCCTCCCTAAGGAAGAAGCCCGTAATGGGACACAGGACGGCCATGGTGTCGGACTGGGCGAGGAGCCTTACGTTCTCCTCCGTGGTGTGTATGAGATGCTCCGCCGAGACGCACCCGTACTCTGCGGCCAGCTTTGAGGCGAAGGGTTTGAACTCGTCGGCGTGCAACCGGCAAGGTACCCCCTTACTCCGGTAGAAGGACAGGATCATCTCCGTCTCCTCCGGTCCGAAGGCCCCCTCGTCGGCGAAGACGTCCACGAACTTCAAAAGGTGGGCGTACTCGTCGTACCTCTCAAAGAACTCCCGAAGGTAGTCCTTAACGTTTCCCTCCCTCGGGGGTACGTGGAACAGGAGGGTGGGGACCACGACGACGTCCGTCTTGACCGAGGCCTCGTGGATGAGCTTAAGGAGCCTTATCTCCTGCTCGTAGGACACGCCGTACCCCGTCTTTATCTCCACGGCCCCGACCCCCCTACGCTTTAGGACCTCTATCCTCTTCAAGGTTGAGGATATCAGCTCCTCGTCGGAGGCCCCAACGGTCGCCCTTACGGTCGCCCATATCCCCCCGCCCTCCTTCAGGATGTCAAGGTAGGAGGCCCCGGAGAGCCTCATCTTCAGCTCAAAGGTCCTATTCCCGGCGTATATGAGGTGGGTGTGCGCATCTACGAAGGCAGGGTACAGCACCTTCCCCTCCAAGAGGACGTACTCGTCCCCCTTCAGGTCCTCCCCCACCTCTACGACCTTTCCGAACTCCACGGCGACGTCCATCCCCTCGCGGAGGGTGTAGCCGTCAAAGACGGCCCTCATTCCCTTAAAGACCGTACGCATCCCGTTAGTATAACGGTGTAGGCGGGTGTCAAGCCGTATAATACCGTCCCGATGCCGAAGAGGTACATAGCAACGGACTGTGGTAGCACTACCACTAAGGCCATAATGGTGGAGAAGAAGAAGGAGGGTTGGAGGCTCGTAGCGAGGGGGGAGGCTCCCACGACCGTGGAGAAGCCCTTTGAGGACGTGACCATCGGGGTCAGGAACGCCATAAGGGAGTTGGAGGAGATAACCGGCATAAGACTTCTGGACGAGGAAGGCAACATAATCAAGATGGAGGAGCCAACGGAGAGGGAGGGGACGAACGTATACGTCTCCACGTCCTCGGCCGGTGGTGGGCTTCAGATGTTGGTGGTGGGTGTGGTGAGGAACATGACGGCGGAGTCGGCCGCCCGCGCCGCCCTCGGGGCCGGGGCCATAGTGATGGAGGTAATTTCCGTAGATGACGGCAGGAAACCTTACGAGAAGGTTGAACTCATAAGGAAGCTCCGTCCGGATATGATACTGCTCGCCGGAGGCGTTGAGGGGGGGACGGTCAAGCACGTGGTGGAGCTGGCGGAGCTGATAGCCGCGGCCGACCCCAAGCCCCGCTTCGGCTCAACCTACAAGATGCCCGTAATATACGCCGGGAACTCCCAGGCCCGTGAGGAAATAAAGCGCATCCTGGGGGACAAGGTCGCCCTGTACATCGTGGATAACATCCGCCCCACCCTTGACACGGAGAACCTCCACCCCGCCCGTGAGAAGATCCACGACCTCTTCCTTGAACACGTGATGCAGCAGGCTCCGGGGTACTCCAAACTCATGAAGATGGTGGACGCCCCCATAGTCCCGACACCCGGAGCCGTGGGTATGCTGATAGAGAGGGTGGCGAGGAAGGAGCAGATTGAGGTCCTCGGCGTGGATATAGGTGGAGCTACGACGGACGTCTTCTCCGTCTTCAGAAACTCCGAGGGCAAGCTCGTCTTCAACCGCACCGTCTCCGCCAACCTCGGTATGAGCTACTCCATCTCCAACGTGATGGTTGAGGCCGGTATAGAGAACGTCCTGCGGTGGGTACCCTTCAAGATAAAGGAGTCCGACCTGAAGAACCGCATCCGCAACAAGATGATACGCCCCACGACCATCCCTATGACCATAGAGAGCCTGATAATAGAGCAGGCCATAGCCCGTGAAGCCCTTCGCCTCTCCCTTGAGCAGCACAAGATGTTTGCGACGGAGCTGAAGGGCGTCCAGAGGGGTGGGGACATAGCCCGCGCCATCGGTGGGGAGGAGGAGGAGACCCTCGTCAACATGATGTCCCTTGACCTCATAATCGGCTCCGGTGGTGTCCTCTCCCACGCCCCCCGCCGGGTCCAGTCCGCCCTGATGATGTTGGACGCCTTCCAGCCGGAGGGGGTGACCAAGTTGGCCGTGGACAGCATCTTCATGATGCCCCACCTCGGCGTCATATCCACCATAGACGAGGAGGCGGCGTGGGAGGTGTTTGACAGGGACTGCCTGATACGCCTCGGTACGGCCATCGCCCCCAAGGCGGTGGCCAAGGAGGGTAAGCTCATCCTCCGGGCCAGGATAGAGTATCCGGACGGCCGCACGGAGCATCTTGACCTCCACTTCGGCAAGATACACCGCATAGACCTACCCCTCGGCGTAAAGGCGAAGGTGTTCCTTGAGCCTGCGAGGGGCGTGGATGTCGGTGAGGGCAGGGGCAAGAAGATGATGGCCGAGGTTGAGGGTGGGGTCGTGGGGCTGATATTTGACGGGAGGGGTAGGCCCATCCAGATACCGGAGGACGAGCATAACCGGGTGGAGAAGCTCTTTGAGTGGTTTGAGGCCCTCCAGGTCTATCCCAAGTTGGACAGGCTCTCCAGGGCGGCCTGACATCCGTATTTGGGTGCCGTAGAATACGTCCTTGAGCTCCCGCCTTCTCTTCGTAGCCACCTTCGTCTTCCTGTTTCTCGTCCCCGTCCTTTACTTCGGCTCGGTGAGGGAGGCGGTCGGAGATTGGGTGGCCTCTTACTATCACGTGTCCTACTCCGTGGGATTCGTAAGGAGGGGACTGGTGGGGACACTCGCCTCGCCCTTTGGAGATGTGAAGGTGTTTGCCTTCTGGAGCACGCTCATCGCATCTGTGGCCGTGGCTCTCCTCTTCTCCCTTCTGACAGAGGACAGGAGGCTGTGGCTTCTATTCCTGTTCTCACCTGCGACGGCCCTCCATCTCGGGTTTGACGTCGGGAGGTACGATCACTTCAACCTCGCCCTCCTCGCCCTTTCCCTCTATCTACTCCGCAGGAACCGGTACCTGTGGGCGGTACCCCTCCTCTCCGTTCTGGGGGTGCTCATACACGAGGCTTACCTCCTGTACGCGGCCCCGGTGATCGTTGTGGCGGCGTATCTGAAGGACAGGCGCCTGGCCCTCGTGAGTGTCCTTCTCACCCTCGCGGCAGCAACGGTCGTGGTGGGGATCGGTAGGCTGGACCCCGTAAGGGCCGAGGAGCTGATTTCCCGGGGAGCCCTTCCCGGAGCCGTTGAGGCCCTCACCATGGGGTTGAGGGACACGGTGGTGTCAAACCTCTCCTACGTCCTCACGGAGGTAGTACGGAGGCCTTGGGATCTTATAACCCCCTTCCTCCTCCTCAGCGGCTACGCCCACCTCTACCTAAGGGCCCTCCGGAGGGCCAAATATCCCCTCCCCATCCTCCTCGCTCCCTTCTCCGGGTTGCTCCTCCTGATATTCGGGTACGACTATCCCCGGTGGGCCTCAATAGTCATAACCGTACTCTTCCTGTACGTGGCCTACCTCAACCCTCCACTCCGCCCCTTCCCCCGTGAGAGGAGACTGGCTCTGTGCCTGATGGTCACCACCCTACTCGGTCCTCTCGGTGCAGGACATTACGCCTTCCCTCTCGCCGAGGCCCTGCTCTTCGGGACACCGCCCTACTGACGGAGCCTGAGCACCTTCCTAACCTTTCCTCCCTCAACCACGAAGTATACCCTGCCCGGCACGAGGGTGCTGGCCCTCCTTCCGTCTACGGTATATACCCTACCCTCCCGTACGGCGGTGGGAGGTATCTCACTGACGGAAACTGGGGATGGGGGAAAGGATACGTGTGCTACCCACGTGGTCCAAAGGGAGTCAGTACCCTCCTTGGGAAGCTCGGCTACGAGCCACAGGGTGGAATCCACCGGATCCGGCCCCCCTCCGAAGTAATCTCCCCATCGGTTCCTCCCGTACCCGTGGTCGTTGAAGTACCACGAGAGACCGGCCCTATATACCCTTACGGGGGAGATGGTGGAATCGTAGGAGGCCCGTGCCACGTACGCTGCGGAGGGGTAAGCCCCGGAGAGCGTTCCGACGCGGGTGAAGGCCACGGCCCAGCCCTTTGGGGAGACGGATACGGCCGGATAGAGCCACGATACGCCGTACTCGTACAGGTTCAGGTCCTCCAGAACACCTCCGCTCGTATCCAGTATCACCAGCCTCCCTGAAGCCAAGGAGGAATCCGTCGGGTGCTCCTCCTGGAAGGTGTAGTAAATCCTCCCGTCCAGATAGTACACCTGGAAGGTCGCCGGAGCGACTTCAAGGTCGTCGTACCCTCCGCCCTGTGGGGCGTTTGGAGGGTAGTCGTAGGAGGATATGGGGAGGGAGACGCAGGAGGAGAGCTGGGGGCTCTCCGTTGGACCGTATATCCTGTAGAGGTAGCGGTAGGCCACCACGTAGATGTCCTCGGAGTAATCGTAGGTTGACCGGGAGACCTTCGGCCAGTTGTAGATGCATCCGAGCTCGCCGTTTACGAAGTCTTCCGTCCATCCACCGAGGGTTCCGTCGTAGGCGCTATCCTTGTTCAGGACCCTGACCTTGGGGTAGTAGTCGTAGGAGGAGAAACCCACCTGTTGGGATGAGAGGACTATCCACCTGTCGTTGAAACCCAAGGACGGATAATCCGCCCAGTTGTCGGTGTAGGTGCTGTCGTCGTACTTGGCGTTGAGACGGTAGAAGTACCACCCCCCGAGGGGATCGTCCGTCTCGGAGACGGCGAGCAGGTAGTAAGAGGTCTGCGATGAGGAGTTGTAGTACAAGGCGAGGACGAGCCAACGACCTACTGGAATGTCGTACGATATCTTAGGGTCAAAGGCCAGACCTCCGGAAGGTATGACGGCGGAGAAGAAACCCCTCAGGGTGTTGTAATATACCTGTGAGCCGTCCGTCTTCTCGTAAAAGGCTATGCTCGTATTGACCACCTCCCCGATGTGAGCCCTCCCGACCGCGATCTGAGGGTCTGGGGGTATCCAGCCCGTGTAGTCCATGGCCTCAAAGTCGTACAGGAGGGTATCCGACGGAAAGGGGGAAACCTTCATGGGGGTGGGGACGCCCCCTTTGACTCCTTCGCTATGGAGTCGCTCAAAGCGGTTTACCCTGGCAAACTCCTCCAGCTCCTCGCGCACCACGGGAACGAACCGCGAAGGGGGTGAGGGCAGGTGAGCTTTGACCACCTTAACCGTATCCAGAAGGACTACCAAGAACAACACGTGAAGATTATACGGTAGGCGGTGGCCTCACTTCTCCAACTTGTCAAGGTTGAGTATGTTCTTCTGATCCGTCACTAGGACCCTTATCTTGTTCCCCAACTTGTCAATATACATGTAAGTTAGAATCTTCGGGTTCCTCCGTATGACCTCGCCTATGACGGAGAGGGCCTTGGCCTTCCCCCTAGCCTCCACCATCATCTTCTCAACCTTAAGGCTCTCCTGCTTTATGGCGTACTTCATCTTCAGGGCCTCCTGCTCGGCTATCCTCCGATCCTCCAGGGCCTTCTCGTAGTCGGGGGAGAGCTTGATGTCCCTTATGACGGCGTCCACGAAGAGGAAACCCATGGGCTCTATCTTCTTCTTTATGTAGTCCTTGAGGTCGTACTCCACCTTGTACTTGCTGAAGGACACCAGCTGCTCCGCGGTGTACTTTGAGATGATGTACTTTATGGCGGCTATGAAGGTGGGGCGGATGAACTTATCCTCGTAGTCCGGACCGAAGTTCCTGTGGACTGTCATGAGGTTTTCGGGTACCAGCTTGTACCACATGGTGGCCTCTACGCCCACGGTGATGCCGTCGCTGCTCGTTCCCCAGACCGTTCCCTCACCCTTCCTCTTTTTGGTGGGACTTACGGTGACCTCGCGGACGCGAAGGTCGTACAGATAAACGCTCTCAAATATGGGCATTATGAAGACCGTGCCTTCATGGACGATGCTGTAGGTCTTCAGCAGGCTGTTGAACTTAACCCCCGCGTTTCCCTGCGGTACCACCTTAACCGACAGAAAGGCGAGGGCGATCACTACGGCGACGATGCTGCCCGCCACGAGTTGGGGGGTCAGAATGAACTTGCGGGCGGTACGGATGTCCCCTCCCTTCTCTACGAGGACCTCCTGAGTACCGTAGCGGTATATCAGGTATATCAAAACGATGACGAGAACTATAGGGACGAGCACGTTCGCAACATCGTAGCTCATAACTCCTGAACCGTGTAGTCCTCTATTATAGGGTTGGACAGTACCTCGTCGGCCATCTTTTTTACGATCTCCATGGCCTCCTCTTCGCTGTTGGCTTTTACCTCCACCTCAACGCTCTTACCGATCCTCACTTCGCCCACCTTTATACCCATATCTCTCAGAACGGAGGCTACGGCCCTGCCCTGTGGATCCAGAAGGTCCCGCCGCGGCATCACTATCACCCTGAACTTGAAGGTCATGGTCGGGGATTATACCGTGGAAAGACAACCACCCCTACGACGTGCGTGGGGGCGGGGCAGTCCGCCCCACCGGATACTACCGAAATTGTTGGCTCAACCCATTTTAACTGGGGCGTGTTTAGGTCCTTCAGCCCTTACTCAATCAAGCATCTCTATGGCCATGGCGACGGAGCCGCCTCCTCCGAGGCAGAGGGCCGCCAGACCGAGTTTGCCACCCGTGCGCTTGAGGGCGTGGATGAGGGTGACGAGTATCCGAGCACCCGAAGCCCCGATGGGGTGGCCGAGGGCGATGGCTCCACCGTGGATGTTGAACTTGTTCCAATCCCACGGTATTATCCGGTAGTCGGCGAGGACCTGGGCGGCGAAGGCCTCGTTCAGCTCTATCAGGTCAAACTCGTTTATGTCCTTGAGGCCTATCTGGTCCATGACCTTCTTGATGGCTATGGGAGGGGCGAAGAAGAGGTCCTTGGGGTCGGTGAAGCCGCTCGCGTAGGCCAGGATGCGGGCTA
>WGAN01000036.1 GCA_015494805.1 Caldifarciminota bacterium | reverse complement strand
CCCTTGCACCCCCTCCCCTTTCCCCCTAAGACTACCCACTCATGGCGCTGGGTAAGGGATACGACAGTGAGACCTTTGAAAAGGTAAAGGCCTGGTTCGGCGGGGACGAACTGCGCGCCCGCGTCTTCCTTGACAAGTACGCCCTAAGGGATTACGACGGGAACGTCCTTGAGGACAGCCCGGAGCAGATGTGGAGGAGGGTGGCCCGCGAGGTGGCCTCCGTAGAGGCGGACGAGGAGAGCCGCAGGGTATGGGAGGAGAGGTTCTACTGGATGCTGAAGGACTTCAAGGTGGTACCCGGCGGCAGGATAATGTTCGGGGCCGGGAACCCCCGCAGGGTCACCCTAAAGAACTGCTACGTCATTCCCATCAAAGAGGACTCCATAGACGGCATATTTGAGGCGGCCCGTGAGATGGCCAAGACCTACAGCCGGGGCGGAGGCGTGGGGATAGACATCTCCATCCTAAGACCGGCCGGCGCCCCCGTCAACAACGCCGCCATATTCTCCACTGGATCCGTCTCCTTTATGGACCTGTTCTCCCACGTCACCGGGACCATAGGCCAGCAGGGGCGTAGGGGGGCCTTGATGATAACCATAAACGACGACCATCCCGACGTGCCGGAGTTCATAACCATCAAGAACGACCCCGAAAGGAGGAGGGTCAGGTTCGCCAACATATCCGTAAAGGTGTCCAACGAGCTTATAGAGGCGGTGGAGAGGGACGAGGTCTGGGTGATGGCCTACGAGAGCGAGGAGGTGAGGAGGATAGAGAGGAGGATGCCCGCCCGCGAACTGTGGAACCTGATAATAAACAACGCCTGGGCCTCCGCAGAGCCGGGTATAATACTGTGGTCCAACGTCAAGAAGTACGACACCGGCTGGTACGTCGCCCCCGTGATAAGCACCAACCCCTGCTCCGAGATACCCCTTGAGCCTTACGGAGCCTGCAACCTCTCCAACGTAAACCTCTCCTACTTCGTCCTTGACCCCTTCACCGAAGACGCCCGGATAGACTACGAGTCCCTGGAGAAGGCCCTGCGGTACAACGTCCGTTTCCTTGACAACATCAACGACTACAACCTTGACCGGGAGCCACTCCCCGGCCAGAGGGAAGCCTCCTACAGGCGCCGGAGGATAGGGATGGGCTTCACCGGTCTGGGGGACATGCTGGCCAAACTCCGCCTGAGATACGACAGCGACGAGGCGATAGATCTGGTGGGCCGGCTGTTCCGATGGATAAAGCACGTCGCCTACGACGAGGGGGTAAATCTGGCCATAGAGAGGGGTACCTTCCCCGACTACGACGGAAGCAAGCACCTTGAGAGTCCCTTCTTCGCCGACTTTGACGGGGAGCTGATTGATAAGATAGCGAAGTACGGCCTCCGGAACGTCGCCTACCTCACCGTCCCCCCCGTCGGCTCTGGCTCCCTTCTGGCCGGCACCTCCTCTGGAATTGAGCCTATCTTCGCCCTCTACTACATCAGGAGAAGCGAAAGCCTCTCCAAAGGCGAGTTCCGGGTCTACCACCCCCTCGCCCGCCAGTACATGGAGATGCTGGGGAGGGAGGAGATGGACGAGGAGGAGTTCCCCGACTTCTTCATCACCGCCCACAGGATAGACCCGGAGAAGCGGGTCCTGATGCAGGCTACCATACAGAAGCACATAGACCAGGCCATCTCCTCCACCATAAACCTACCGAGGGAGACCACACCGGAGGAGATAGGGAGGATATACACCCTCGCCGCCAGATCCGGCCTCAAGGGGGTAACCGTCTACCGCGAAGGCTCCAGGGAGGGCATCCTCATAACCGAGAAGAAAGAGGAGAAAAAGGAGGAGAAGGAGAGGAAGGTCGTCCATATAAGCGGCAAGATCTCCCCTAAGCCCAGGCCTATGGTGATGGTGGGGAAGACCTACAAGTTCAAGACCGAACTCGGCACGGTCTATATAACCGTGAATACGGACGGTGAGAACGGCCCCAAGGAGGTATTCATACACCTCGGTAAGTCCGGCTCCTCCCTGATGGCTATGTCCGAGGCCATAGGCCGCCTCATATCTCTCGCCCTCCGCTCCAACGTCTCACCGGACGCCATAATCCACCAGCTGAAGGGGATAAAGTCCTCCTCCCCCGTCAGGCAGCCCGACGGTAGCCTGATATGGTCGGTCCCCGACGCCATAGCAAGGGCCTTGGAGACCTTCCTTGAGAGCGGAGGCCTCCCCGTAGTTGAGGAGAACGAGAGGCCCCCCGTGGAGGTGGTCGTGAAGCTGACGCCGGAGAAGGAGGGGGTGAAGTACGAGGTTGAAGCCGTAAGGGAGGACGGGGACATAGTGGAGGGGGTGTTCTGTCCGGAGTGCGGGGAGAAGTTGATAAACGAGAACGGGTGCTGGGTGTGTAAGAACTGCGGCTACTCCAAGTGCGAGTAGGGAATACCTTAAAAAAGAAAAGGGGGGGCATAAGCCCCCCTATTTTTGTCCATAATCGGGAGATTACCTTAATGACTACCGTGTAAATGTGGCCATCGGCCACTACGAAGAAGACGCCCTGTACCGAGTTGCGTTCGTGTGGGGATGAAAAGTCGTCTTCGGGCGGAATATTTCCCCATTCTAGCGGGCTGTATCGGTTTCCCGGTGGGGGTATGGAGTATCATTCTATGGATAATGCACAGGAAATTGTAGAAAAAGTTGAGAAAATTTTGACCCTTTCTTCACTTATTATTAATTTGCTTTTAGGTACTAAATATATTTCAAAATTTTAAACAATTTGATGCTATATTGACATTTTGTTTTATAAATCCTTTAAAAATTTTTAACTGGTAGTGACCCTATAAACTTGTCCAATCCAACTGATCCGTTTTAAGGGGTCCGGAGCATCTCATCGGTAGAATACCCGGTCATCCCACAGCGTAAGGTGAAACGATTCCTATCACCCAAATGTTTGATTTCAATCAAAAATGAGATTTCACGAATTTGATGATAATATCAAAAATTACAAACTAAAACCGAACTTGATGGGTATAAATTTGACGGTTATAGAATAACGATCGGAGGTAAGATTATGCTACTGACCGTCCTCTTTACCACCTTGGATTCCCTGAACGCGACCCTTGTAGGGGTCTTTCCTTACGGGATGACCTCCTCCCTTGAGGGGGACACCGCGAGGGGGCTGCTGTTCCTACCCATAGGAAGCGGCGTTGAGATATACCTCCTCTTTGATCCCCGAAATCCATCCCTCATAGGACGCATAACCACCAGGGATTTCGTAAAGGATGTGGCATACGATTACTCCGACTCCACCCTATACATCGCATTACTCGGCGTAGGTCTGGAGGCCTACGACCTACGGGATCCCCTGTCTCCAGTTAAACTTTGGGAGTACGTCCTTCCCTGCGGTGGGGCCATGGGTCTGGACGTTAGGGAGGGTACGGTCGCACTCGCCGCCTACAACTGCGGAACCCTCATCTTCAGGGATTCCACCCTGATAGGGGTACATCCGGGGACGGTGCGGGACGTGGTCTTTGTGGATACCCTCGTTGCATCTCTCGTAAGCGAGAACGTTGAGATCTTCTCCCCATCCGACCCTTCCCACACCCTCTACCTCTTGAGCGGGCCGTACAGAGCCATAACCTCCCACGGGGACTACCTCCTCGCCCTGCGCCAGTACGATCGCGGCGGGAGGTACGTGGACGTCTACCAGGTGCTGCCGGCCCTGTCCTACAAGGGGAGCGTCATACCCGAACCTCTAAGGGATATGTGGGGTTCCGGAGGGATACTCTTCGGCTACGATCACGTCTCCGGTACGTCGCTGTACGCCTACAATATCTCCGACCCCGAATCCCCACTAAGGCTATGGAGCAGGAGATTCCCCCATATGACGGTCCCGGAGGGGTTTGTGGCCTACGCCGGACTCAACTACGTCGCCCTCAACGGCCACTTTGGAGACACCCTCCACGCCCGTCTGCTGATACTTGAGGACAGTGTGCTTCTATCCCGCATCCCCTCCCTCCACTCCATTACCTTCGCCCTCTACGGGGATTACATGTACGTAGGGACCGGAAGGGGTATAGCCGTCGTGAGATTAGCGACCATCTCCTCCCCTCGCCTTATGAGGGTGGTACCTACCGACCGCCCCATAACGGACCTTGAGGTGGCCGGGAACGCCCTCGTAGCCCACCCCGACGGCTCCGATACCCTCCTCATCTACGCCGTATATGACCCCGAAAACCCTACGCTGGCCTCCAGGATATACGCCCCCCTCTACGGCGGGGATATGGAGAGCCTGGATTCCCTCCTCTTCGTACCGGGGAGCGGTACCGTCCTCAACCTCGCCGATCCTTCTTCCCCCGTCGTTGATACGGTGCTGTGTAGCAGGTGCCATATGGACCTGCAGGATACCCTACTCGCCGTCGGGTACATCGCTGGGCCGGGGGTGGTGAAGGTTCTGAACGCTGCCAACCCTTCCTATCCGACGATAGACAGCACCACCTTCAGCGACTACGTCCTTTCCATTATCTCCCTATCCCTCACATCTCACCACCTCGTCCTCTCCTATCAAGGCTGGTCCTATCCGGACAGTACGGTCGTCTTCTCCCTACTTCCGCTAAACCCCCTCTACCACATCCCCGGAGACTTAACCCCCGCCGAGGGGATTCGGGATTACGTTATGACCGTAGGCTCCGGCGGTGTCTTCGCCCTTTCCCCCTCCGACTCCCTAAACCCGGTGGCCTACTACGGCTCCAACAGCTACGATAACGCGACAACGCCCGACTACCGGAAACTCCGCCTCAAGGATGGAAACCTCGCGGTAGGTACCACCTATAAGGGGATACACTTCCTGCGCTTCAGGTTGCCGCTCCCTACGGCCGAGTTCCGGTCTTTCTCTCCGTACCTTACGAAAGAGGGTATCTATGACGTCTCCGGCCGAAAGGTTGGCCAATCCCCGAAGGACATCAGGCACCGGGGCATCTACTTCATCATCCGGGACGGGAAAGTATCCAAAACGGTAGTGAGATAGCAGCCCGCAGCAGGAGGCCCCCTTTATAATCAGCACTGCGGGGAAGGGAGGGCGATGGGGTGAAAGTAGGGTCGCAAAGGGGGTTATACAGGGTGCAGAAGAGGGTAGTCTATGCACACAGACGGTTCCTTTTGAAGGTCCTCGGATACCTAAACCTACCCCTGTACTTCAGGAACGCCTACGGAGCCAGAATGGTAGTTGAGAGGGAGGTAGGTGGGGAGTACTTCGTCAGCAGGGGGGAGGTGGGTACCTTGAGGGTTTTGGACGAGTTCCTGAAGGAGGGGGACGTCTTCGTTGATGTTGGGGCATACGTGGGCTTTTTCAGCATATACGCCTCAAAAAGGGTGGGACGGAAGGGGAAG
Organism: Caldifarciminota bacterium; assembly: GCA_015494805.1. Taxonomy (GTDB): domain Bacteria; phylum Hydrothermota; class Hydrothermia; order LBFQ01; family LBFQ01; genus JAADCS01. The sequence goes on along the minus strand of WGAN01000036.1, from coordinate 1,209 downwards.
GTACTGGCCTTTGAGCCTAACCCTCCAGCCTACCGCATCCTCCTCAAGAACCTCACCCTCAACGACGTTCCCAACGTAATGGCCTTCAACGTCGCCCTGGGGAGCAGGGAGGAGTACCGCCACATCCGTACGCCGAAGGGGAGGCCACCGAGCGAAACGACCCTCCTAAGCGGGGAGGAAGGGGGCTTCCGGGTAAGGATCAGGAGGTTGGACGACGTCTTAGATGAGCTGGGGATAGATAGGGTTCGGATGGTTAAGATAGACGTTGAGGGGTGGGAGAACGAGGTCCTGAAGGGTATGGAAAGGACGATTGAGAGGTTTCGCCCCGTCCTCATCGTTGAGAAGGGACCGCTATTTCTGGGTGGGTATCTGCATCTGTTAGAGAGGGGCTACCGCCCTTTCGTCCTAAGGGATACCAAGAGGCGACCTTCGGATATGGTTCCGGTGGAGGATTACGACAGCGTACCTCTTTACGACAACATCATCTTCGTTGGCTAATCTGATTTCGGGGATATAATTTTGCCTCGCAAGGGAGGTTGAAAATGGCTGTAGCGGTTAAGAAAAGGCTAAAGAGGGAGGTTTGGACGTACGAGGACTACTTTCGCCTTGGGGACGACAAACGGTACGAGGTCATAAACGGGAGGTTGATAGAAATGCCTGCGCCTACGCCTTTGCATCAGGATGTGATGATGGAGATTGCTTTGATTATGAGGGTGTTTGCAAAGAAGAAAGGTAGGGGGAAAGTCCTTCCCTCCCCCATAGACGTAGTTTTAGGAGATAGGTACGTTTTGCAGCCAGATATAGTCTTCATCTCTAAGAATAGGCTTGGGATAATCGGCGAGAAGGCTATAATGGGGCCTCCCGATCTGGTCGTTGAGATAATCTCTCCCGCTACTGTGCGGAGGGATACGGTCGTTAAGAAGGGCATCTACGAGAGGTTTGGGATCAAGGAGTATTGGATAGTGTATCCTGAAGAAAAGGCTGTTGAGGTTTGGGTCCTGAACGATGAGGGGAAGTACGAACTCTTCAGCGTAGCGGAGGGGGAGGGTAAGGTCAGAAGTAAGGTGTTGGAGGGGCTGGAGATAGACCTTAAGGAGGTCTTCAAATGAGGACGGGGGAGGTTAAATATGGCTGTAGCGGTTAAGGAGAGGCCAAAAAGGAAGGTATGGACCTACGAAGACTACCTTCACCTTGAGGATGGCAAACGCT
>WGAN01000035.1 GCA_015494805.1 Caldifarciminota bacterium | reverse complement strand
CTTCAGCCCCCCGAACCTCCTCCCTACCCTGAACCCCACCTCGTACAGGAGGGTTGGGGCCATCTCAAAGGTATATACGTACCTCCCCACCTGCTCCTCGGCGAACTGGAAGCTCAAGACGGCGTCGTTCTGAATTCCGGAGAGGGCGAAGGTGTCCTCGTATATCCGACCGCCTACGTACCTTATATCCCATCCCCCGCTTCCGGAAAAGCGGCTTACGCTCCCCTCGGCTGCGAGGAAGTAGTCTCCGAGCCACCTGCCGAGGCCGAAGGTTATGGGGAGGTAGTTGAAGTTGGATTCGGATGAGAGGACGGGCTGGACGGTGATTTTGCCCCTTATCCTCCACCGGACCGGCACCTTGGAGCGGAGGCCGTCCACATCCACGGGGCGTAGGGTGTCCTCAACCGTGGCGTCTATGTCTCCCCAGATGACCTCCGGGGGGTTGGCGGGGAGGGAACTGGTGCCAAGGGGAGGGGTGGAGACGTGGATGGAGGGGAGGGAGAGGTAGAGGAGCCAGTCGCCGGACCACAGGGCGGATACGCGGAACCTCATACCGTTGGATACCTTGAAGGCCACCGGGAAGGCGTAGTTCTGGGGCAACCCCTCCGGCCGGACGAAGGTTTGAATGTTGTCTATCTGGGCGAAGTGGAACCCTCCGGTGATGTAGGTGCTGTCAATGGGATAGTCGTAGAGGAATAGGGGCGGGGTTGGGAGGAAGTAGAAGACGGAGAACTCAACCATACGCCTCTATCCTAAGGGTGTAGCCGAACCGGCTCGCGAGGAGGCGGAGGAGCCTGTGGGCGAAGTTGGCGTTCAGGTTGGTCTCTACGTAAAGCTCCGGGGAGATCCGGGCTGGGGCCACCATACCCTCCGGGGACCGGGATACGTACCTCCGCTTCCTACCCTTCAGGTCTTTGACCTTTCGCCAGAACTCCCTCCTGTGCCGGGCGTGTAGGAACCTCACCACCTCCCTTACGGCCTCCCTCCAGCTCCTCACCTCTATGCGGACGTTGTTGAGGATTACGGCCCTCGGTTTTTTGCCCGTGAAGTCGGTCTCCTCGGCCTTTGCCACCGAAAGCGGCGGAGGGGATTTCGTCCCCCTACCCTTCAGGAAGGCCTTCAGCCTCTCAAGGCTCGGCCTATAACCGTACCGCTCCCTAACCCTCTCGCCCAGGAGCCTTACCAGTTCCCCGTCCGGTTCGGAGAGTATGGCCTCCCACGTCCTAAGGATGGCCTCCTCAACCGCCCTCTCCGAGTGGAGCTTCTCGGCGTCCTTCAGGGCCTCGCCGGATAGGACCCTCTCCTTCAGGAGGAAGCGGGTAAGACCTTCGGCTACGGCCTCCGCATTGCCGTCCCCTAAATCCAAGGCCAGAAACCTCCTCTCCCGCCACCTAACCTTGCGGATGGGTAGGTACATCCACCACTCAAGGCCGTTCGTCAGTACGGCCAACTCCACTCCCTCCTTGAAGGCGTACTTCAGGAGCTGCTCCTGATGATCCTCCAACCTCTCACCCGGCGCCTTCACCTCTATGAAGACCTTCGCCTTCCCGTCCTCCCCCTTCAAGGCGTAATCTACGGCACTCTTCCCCTCTATCCGATACTCCGGTTCCACCTCGTCCACGTCAAATATGTCCCAACCGAGGGCGTCCAGTACGGGGAGGACCACGGCCTGTCTGGTGTTGGCTTCGTCGTACTCCCTTAAGTTCCTCCCCTTCAGGGACCTCAAAACCTTCCTCAACTTCCCGTTCTTCACGAAAGGTGTATTTTAAGCCCGGAGTCGCTACGTGTAGAACTCCCGCTTCAGGGGCCGCTCCATCAGTTTGCTCAAGGCCTCAAGGGGGGACACCTTGCCCTCTATTATTTCGCAGACTACCTCGGTTATGGGGACGTCTATCCCCCTCGCCTTGGCCTCCTCCCTAACTATAAAGGCCGTCCTCACCCCCTCGGCCACCATACTCATCCCCTTCAGGATCTCCTCTATGCTCCTTCCCCGCCCCAACTGTTCCCCCACGTACCTGTTCCGGGAGTTGGGGGAGAAGCTCGTCGTTATCATATCTCCCAGACCGGCGAGGCCGAAGAAGGTATCCCTCTTGGCCCCCAAGGATACCCCGAACCTGACCATCTCGTAGAGTCCCCGCGTCAGGAGGGCGCCCTTGGAGTTGGTGCCGAAACCGAGGCCGTCGCTTATCCCGGCGGCTATGGCCATTACGTTCTTCAAGGCTCCCCCAAGCTCAACGCCGAGGACGTCGTCCTGGCGGTAGACCCGGAAGGTGCGGCCGGAGAAGGCCAGCTGTACCTCCGCAGCGAAGGGGTCGTCCTCGCTGGCCACGACTACGGAGGTCGGTACCCCTTTGACCACCTCAAGGGCTATGGAGGGGCCGCTAAGGACGGCGTACTTCACTTCGGGCATCACCTCGGCCGTCGCCTGGGAGACCGTCTTCAGGCCCTCCCCCACGAAACCCTTTACGGCGCTCACCATCCTCGCCGGCTTCACCTCCTCCTTGAGCCTACGTAGGACCTCGGATACGGCCGCCGACTTCACCACCAGGACGTGGAAGTCCCTACCCCGGAGGTCGGAGAGGGTGGTAGTGTATTCTATACGCCCGTCCAGAGAGACGCCGGGGAGACGGTCCTCGTCCCTGTTGGTCTCCCTCAACCGCCTCACCCTCTCGCCGTTCCTGTCCCATACCAGTACCCTGTGGCCGTTCCTTACCAGAAGGTGAGCGAGGGCGAGACCCCAGGCCCCACCGCCCACTATTCCTACTGACCGCTTCGGAAGTCCTGCCATATCCGTATGTACCAGTAATCGCCCTTCTTAACGAAGGTGAAAACCGCCCGCCCCATCGCCTCACCTCCTCCCTCGTAAGGGGGGTCTATCCGGAGGTAGTAGTCCCACACCCACGTGGCGCGGTTGCTATCCTCGGAGATGGGGGCGCCGTTGGTCAGGTTGAGGATTATCTCGTCGGCGTAGTTGAAGATCTGCTGGGCCGACATTATCTCCTCGTTGTATCCCCACGATAGGCTGTCTATCCCCCACCTGTCCCTTAGGATGTCCCGGATATCGCTCTGCGAAGGGTCAAAGTAGAAGACGAAGCTGTCGGCGTCAAGGCAGTTCCGGTAGCCCTCTATGTCCTTGGAGGTGTAGGCCACCTCCAAGTTCCTCACCACGTACTCCGGTTTCACCGGAGGGTAGTACTTACCCTTTCCGTCGTACGTCTTCGGAAGGAAGACGTTCCTACACCCCAGAAGGACCAGGGGGAGGATCAGTCCGGTATAACGGATACGTACTTCCTCCCCTTCCTCTCGTGAAACTTCACGACCCCATCCACCGTCGCGTAGATGGTGAAGTCGGAACCCATAGCCACGCCCCAACCGGGGTGGATGCGGGTCCCCCTCTGCCTGACGATTATCTGGCCCTTCTGTACGAACTGGCCCCCGTACTTCTTAACGCCGAGGTACTTGGGGTTGCTGTCTCTTCCGTTCTTGGTGCTTCCACCTGCCTTCTTACTCGCCATAGACGGGTATTTTAAAGTTGATAGGTGCCTACCGTACGAGGAGGAGCCTGTACCCGCCGCCCGACTTCAGGAGGTACTTGCCTCTGGCCCTGTTGATGGGGCCAACCTTACGACCGGAGGGGTCGTAGGCCACACCGAAGGGGGTATAAGTTATGTCCCGCTCGCGGATAGGGGTCGGCAGGAGAAGCTCGTAGATGCCGGGAAGGGGACCGACCACATACACGTAGTTTCCGGCCAGGTCGGCACCTACCCCCGGAAATACGGAATAACCGTAGTCCCAATAGAAGCCCAACTCCCGTACGTCCGTCGGATCCGAGACGTCATACACATCCACCCACGCCTCATCGCCGTACCCAGCGGATAGAAACACCATACGGTTCCCCTTAACCTTTAGGAAGACGGGGTTCAAGAAGGTGGATACGGTATCCACCGGATAGGGGGCGGAGGGGTCGGTTATGTTGAAGATGATAATCCCGTCGGAGGTAAGGGCGTAGAGGTATCCCCGGCTAATGTCTATTATCCCCGCACCCTGGGGTATGGCTCCGATCTCGGAGGGAAAGCTGGGGTAGGCCACACTGTAAAGCTTGATGCTGTCCAACGTAGCCACGGCGAGGACGCTACCGTCGCGGGCCACATCCCTTACTACGGCGGGATAGGTTATCGTACGGACAACGCGGGGATAGTAGGGATTGGAGAAGCTCACAACAAGGAGCCTGTTGCTGTCGGTTACGTATGCTATAGTGTCGTACACGGCGAGTCTGGGGAAACCTCTAAGAGGTGCGATTAGGTATCCGAGTCGGTAAGGGGAGGTCAGGTCGCTAACGTCGTATATCACCAGATACCCATCCAGCCCCACGCTCAAGAGCGTAGTGGAGACCAACTCCATATCCGAGACCTGGCCGAGGAGAGAATCGTGAGTGGAAGATAGAGTATGGCCGAGGAGATCCCTAACGGAAAGGCTCCGGTAATCCCCAACGAAGAGGGCGTCCCGGACGGTGTCCGTAAGGAGGGCCGTACCGTAAAGCGAGCCTATCCGCCTCATATTGAGCGAATCTATAGCGTAAAGGCTGACGAGAACCGTCATCATAGGGTCCAATTGTAATCCGGTAATACTAACCTTATCGCCCGTACTCCTGCACATGCTACGCCTACACCAGTAGAATAGCAGTATGCGGAAGCTGTGGGCCCCTTGGAGGGCGAAGTTCATCCTACACGTTAAGAAGGACGAGTGCATATTCTGTACCAAACCGAAGGAAAGGGACGAGGAGGCCTACATCCTGTACCGTGGGAAGTACAACTTCATCATCCTAAACATCTTCCCCTACAACTCCGGCCACCTGATGATAGCCCCCTACGCCCACAAGTCCTCCCCGGAGTACCTGACAAAGGAGGAGTATACGGAAATGTTTGAGCTTCTGCAGTGGAGCATAGAGAACCTCCGCCTCGCCCTTAAACCCGACGGCTTCAACGTCGGTTTCAACATCGGGAGGGTGGCCGGAGCGGGCTACGAGGGCCACATACACCTCCACATCGTACCCCGATGGAACGGAGACACCAACTTCATGCCCGTAATAGGGGATACTAAAGTCATATCTGTCGGCATAGAGGACACCTACAGGCTCCTCAAACCCCTGTTTGAAAGGGAGTCGTAGCTTATGACGGAGAACGGGGAGGAACTCCTAAGGAGCCTTAAAAAGTTTTTGGTGACCAAGGGGGATTTGAGCGAGACGGTGCGGCTCCTGAAGGGTGAGCTGGGGGGCTTCAAGGCCGAGATCTACAACCACTTCCACGCCCTTGAGAACAGGCTGGACGCCCTAAGCGAAGGGGTCAGAGAAGTCTACAGGTTGAAGCAGGAGATATCCACCCTTAAGGGACGGATGGAGGAGTTGGAGAGGAGGTTGGATCGCGTTGAGGGGCGGGTTAGGAGGATAGGCTCCTCCATTCTAACTTTGACGGTCGTCAGCGTCGTTTCCGCCCTCCTACTCCTCGCCATCCTGGTACTCCTCCTTACGAGGCCCTTATGAACACGCAGTCCCCGTCCTTTACGACGTAGTCCCTCCCCTCCAACCTGACCCAGTTCCTCTCCTTCGCCCCCTTCCAGCCTCCGGCGGCTACGAGTTTGTCCCACTCTATCACCTCTGCCCGTACGAAGCGTTTGGCGAGGTCGTTGTGTATGGTGGCGGCCGCCTCTATCACCGTCCCCCCCCTCCTCAAAGGCCACGCCTTCGTCTCCTTCTCCCCCGGCGTGAAGAAGGTTATGGTGTCCGTAGCCTTCAGTATGGCCTCGGAAACCCTCCGGTTCAACTCCTCCGGAGCCTCCCCCTTCAAATTTGCTACGACGTACGGCAACCCTTGGGCCTCCACCTCGGACAGGGCATCCGGGGGCGTCCGGTTTTCGGGGGTCTCGTTAAAGAGTATAACCCGCGGCTTGACGGAGAGGAGACCCAGCCCCCTTAGGACCTTCAGCTCCTCCTCCTTGAATCCGACGGCGTAGAGGGGGGTACCCTCCTCCACCGCCTCCAACGCCCGCTCTAAGGTTCGCAGTTCCCTCTCGCTCCCCCTCCCCACGGCCACCTCCTTTTTCAACCTCTCTATCCTCCGGGATAGGACGTCGCTCTCTATGCTCAAGAACCGCAGGGTCGTGTCGGTGAAGCTCAAGAAGTCCCCCACCAATCCCCCGCTGACCTCAAGGAAGGCGTCGGCCTCCGCCAACTCCTGAAACACCCGCGTAGGTTTGTTCTCGTTGTAGGCCTTGCCGAGGGCATCGCTGTCTATCAGGGTAATCTGCATAGGGGTGACCTTTCGGGGGCGGAAGACCTCCGCCAGCTTTCGGAGCCTCTCGTCTTCAACCCGGAGCGTCCCCACCCCCCTACCCCCGGTTAGCCTCTCCACCAACGTACTCTTTCCTATGAAGGAGGGACCTATTACGAAGACCTTCACGGCACCTATTCTAAATCCGCTACTTGGCCACCACCACTATGGGACGTACCACCTTCTGTGAGCCGCTCTCAAGGGTATTGACGACCACCACCAGGGCGTAGATACCCGGAGGTACCCGCCTACCCGCTCTGTTGGTTCCGTCCCACTCGTATATGCCGGCACCCCCTCCCTCAACGAGGGTCTTGACCACCCTACCCATCCCGTCGTATATGCGGAGGGAGTAGGTGCCTTTGGGTCCCTTGACCTCTATGCGGGCGGTCTCCTTGCCGGCTACGAACACGTTCTTGGATACGGAGACCTGAAGCTCGTCGGCGGTGTAGCCCGTGCCGGGCGCCGCCATGATGTCCAGGGACTTGCGGGGCAGGAGCTGGTACCCGGAGGTGTAGGGCGGGGTGTTGTCGTACTGGCCAACTATCCCACGGACGCTGATGTACTTACCGACCTCTATATTGGAAAGGTCAATTCCCGTATTCGGATAGACGTACACGGTTACGGGGACGGTGCCGTTATAGACCGTGAAGGACTTACCTATGCCGGCGTAGGAGGGGGGAGAGGTCACGACCACCGTATCCAACTGGACGAGGTTCCCCTCAAGGTCCTCGTTCAGGGCGACCCCCCTCTCCAACTTCATAGGTCTGGGCAGTGTGTCCGTCCCCAGTACCTTAACCGAGGAGAAAAGTACCTCGGTCAAACCGTTGTACTCCGTAACCGTTCCGAGGGCTACCACTAACATTCCCTCTTTGAGTCCCAAGAACTGGGAGGAGTAGAGGTTCACCCCTCCCGTACCGTCGTATATGTAGGTGGAGGTGTTGCTCGTACTGAAGGCCGAGGCGTCCGCCAACACCACGCCGCCGACCAGGACGGTCTGGCCAAGGAGGTTGGAGGAGTAGTCGTCGCCGTAGGCTTGGACCTCGGATATGGGGGTGGTGAAGTAGAGGCGGGGAGAGAAGACGGACCGGCGGTATATGTCGGCCGTGTCCAAGGCGGAGAACAGTAGGAGGACGAGGGAGTCCTCGCTGTGGGGGGCCAGCGTAAGGGTGAGGGTGTCGGAGGTGAAGGCGGGGTTCCAGAACTCGGCGCATACGGTATCGCCGAAGGTTAGTACGTTGGTAGGGGAGCGGCTTCCGAGCTTCGCCCTTCCCATCTCGTCCTCTGATAAGCCGTTGGCACACACCCTGAACTTGGCCACAGGGCTGAAGGAGGATAGGGCGAACTTCCAGGTTGAGGCCTTACCCTTCAGGGAGAAGTAAGGACTCTGGCCGAGGAGCATAACGGAGTTGTAGAAGATGAGGTCGGAAGGCTCACGGGGGACTATCCTGTAGATGTTCCCGGCGCTCCCGCTATCCTCGTCCACTACCCCCACGAGGTCAAAGATGGTGTCGGGGGGAGGGAAGCTCTCAACGTTCCCGTACCTATCAAGGTAGAGGTTCCCAGAATTGTTGTACCGGTCTATTATCGGGACGTTCTGACCGACCGGTACGGTTATCAGGGTGGTGTCAAACCGGACGCTGTCCACCCTTATGAGGACGCCGGAGTACCTCTCCCTCGCCCTGTTCAGGCCGTCCACCACCACCGGCTCCGGGACACCCACGAACTCCCTGTAGAGGATGTTGGGGTAGGATATCTCCTCCAACCCCCTGTAGGGGGAGAAGGTACCTTCGGCAACTATCAACTCTCCGGGGTTGACGCCCAGACTACCGTAAAGTACGAGGCCCGAAACCGTATCCCTGAAGGTGTCCTGCATATAGGCCTTGTTTCCGAATACGGCCGTAATCACGCCCCGCACCCTCACGTTCTCGTTCACAAGGACCGGCCTCTCCGCGAGGACGTTGTGGAAGAAACGCAGGGGTACGGTGGTGTCCTCCCTTATCACCACTACCCCGACGCCGAGGGTGAGGGTGTCGGTGGGACCGGCGAGGGTGATGGACAGGTTCTTCAGGCCCTCCGGGGCGGTTATCCGCAGATCCCTGAAGGTTATCCGGCCGTTCCCGCCGGGGGCAAAGGTGAAGGAGGAGAGGGTGATGGAGTTGGAAGAGGTGCTTACGCTGGCGTAGTCAAAGACTCCGTCCGTCGTGTAGTTAGAGAAGGTGGCGCTGTCTCCCAGGTCTATCCGTACGTAGGAGACGGTGTCGGAGGAAGGGGATAGGGAGAAGGTTAAGGTCAGGACCCATGGGGTGTTGCGGGGGATGACCTTGCCCTCGCTTAGGATGGAGACGTCAATGGCACCAAAGGCAAACAGGAGCATATGCCTCTATTCTAAACCCGTTATATGCCTACGCTAAGGAGGAGGACGTCCCAAGTTAGGTGGGAGACCCAAACGGGGGTCAGATCGTGATGGTAGAGGTAGAGGAAGCCCCAGAAGAGACCGGCGAAGACGGAGGCTAGGGTTAGCGCCCAGTTGCCGGAGAGGACGTGGGCAAACACGTAGAGGGCCACCGCGAGGAGGTAGCCGGGGAGTTTCCCCCACTTCAGTACCGCCAACCTCTGCACCGTTCCCCTCCAGAAGAACTCTTCCGCCGTAGATACGGTGAGGACGACTGGGACGTAGACGTAGTTGGGGGCGAGGGACCTAAGGCCCTTCGTGGCCTCAACGTAGGCGTTTAGGTAGGGGAAGTGGTGCCTGACGACGTAGGCCGAGACCCACGTTACGGCGAAGAGGAGGATGCCCCATAGGACGCCGGAGAAGAGGTCGGAAACCTTGGGTCTCAAGACGGAGAGGGTACCGTTGAGGACGGATAGGGTTATCATAACGAGGGCGGTAAAGAAGATGGAGTACCAGAAGTTGAAGGGACCACGGAATGAGAAGGCCCAGAGGGAGGAGACGAGCGGAACCTCAAACAGCAGTACCACCCAGAGCATTCGCCCCCCTTGGAGTTGGCACTATTTGGCCTTCGGCGCCCTCTGGAGGGACCCCTTCCGCCTGTACTCCTCGTCTACGGCCTGCCTTATCTGACGCTCATACCCCTCCGTCTTCTTCAGGGACTCCCTTAGTCTCCTCGCCTCCTCCTTGAGCCTCTTCGTCTCCTCCCGCAGCTCTTGGACCTCCCTCTCCAACCTCTCCACCCGCCTGACGTAGGAGGCGGGGACGGTGGCGCACCCCGTAAAGAGAAACGCGAGAAACAGGACGCTCTTCCTCATCCCCCCATTCTAACGGTGTAAGAGTAAAACGGGGGGCCTTTTGGCCCCCCACCTCTGTCGCGTTCGGATTTCGGCCTTACTCGGTCTTCAGCCAGCGGAGGCCCTTGACCTTGTCCTGGACGTAGATAGTGAAGTCGGCCGTGTAGCCTCCACCGGAGTTGCTCAGGTTGGTCACCTTTACGGCGCCGAAGTAGTCGTTATTGTCCATATCGCCGTAGCCAGCGGAGGTGTTGTCGGCCCAGAAGAAGTAGTATCCGCCGCCGGAGATGGCGCGGGCGGTGTTGTAGCTGCCGGAAGCGGGGGCGAGGAAACCGCTCATGTTGTCGCTGAAGGCCAGCTCCATCTTGGCCTGACCGACGCTGGTAGCGCCGGCGTCCCTAAGCTCGGGGGTGCCGCTGTTGTTAAAGAGGATGAAGTAGCCGGTGTTGGCGGCGTTGGGGTCTACGTCGCTCTGCTGGAGGGCGTTGACGGAGGGGGTGGTGAAGTCTATCTTCACCCAGGAGTTGCCCGTGAGGTCATGGGAGACTATACCGCTGACGGAGCCGTTCCAAGGGGTGAGGTCTAAGTTCGTCTTGGTGCCGCCAGCGTCTATGGATATCGCGGCATACACGCCAGAGTCTCCCTTGAGGACGTAGGTGGTGTCGCTCACCTCGGCTATGACGTTGCCGTTCTCGTCCAGGATCTTGTAGGTGGAGACGTTCTCAACGGACGTCCACGTGAGCTTGAGGTCGGCGCCGTTGTTGGTGGCCTCGGCCGTTATCTCCACGTTGCCGCTGCCCGTCCCCGTACAGCTGGTGGCAACGGCACCCACAGCGAAGATGGGTAAAAGCACTAGAAACTTTCTCATGGCTTACCTCCTTTTACTTAACCTTTCCGGGCTTCGGAGCGACCTTAGGTTTGGACCTGCGGGTGGACCTATGCTCCTTAGCCTCGGCCTCGTGTTCCTTCTCTTCCATCTCCTGAAGCTCGTTTATCTTAGCCTCCAACTCGTCAAGGCGGTTCTGGAGGGACTCAACCTTGCTCTGAAGCTCATCGACTACGGCGACCTTGCTCTCCAGATCTGCTATCTTGTTCTGGAGCTGCCCCTGGTTGCACCCCGCAAACGCCACGAAGACACCTGCGATTACGAAAGGAAGTATTCTCCTCATGAGAGAATATTTTATAGTAGAAACGGGGTGCGTGTCGGAAATTTTCAGAAAACCTCCCTCTTAGAATTCCCCCTTGCCCTTGAAGGTGGATACCCTCCTGTTCTACCTCGCCATCCTGATGGCCGTCCTCCTACCCCTATCCCTCTCCTTGAGCTACGTCCCCCTCACCCTCGCCCTTGGCCTCGGCCTCTACGTCGCCCTGAAGGGGGGAAGGAGGTACCCAAGGGACACCCTCCTCCTCTTCCTCCTCTACCTCTGGAGGGCCATAACCCTAATCCTCAACCACCTACCCCTGAAGGCCCTTAAGGACCTGTACGACAAGATGCCCTACCCCGCCTTCTCCCTCTTAAATCTCAACAACCGGAGGTTGGAGGCCATCCTCATGACTCTCGGAGGCTCGGCATCCTTCGTCTCCCTTCTCGGCCTTACGGCCGCCTTCTCCGGGGCCTTCCGGACGGGGTGGGTATACACCTCCTGTCGTGGAAACTGCGACCTGACGGTTAAGAGGCCCACGGAGGTACTCCCCGTTGTGCTGACGGAGAGGGAGAGGAACTTCTTCGTAGGTGGCCCGGAGGTGCGCCCCGGCTCCCCGGTGAGGTTGAAAGAGGGGAGGTACGAGGAGAGGAGGTTCTTCAACTTCACCTCCTTTGTGGGGTTCTACGACCACAAGATGCACAGCGGGGCCGTCTTCGGCATCCTAACCCTCCTGTACCTCACCCTCGGCCTGTTCTACCGGTGGTACTACCTGTTGCTCTTGCCCCTCCTTGGGGCGGCCCTCCTGTTGAGCGGTGCGAAGTCCTACATCCTCGCCGTCCTCCTCTTGGCCTTTGGCCTCCTCTACTCCCGGATGGGGAGGTTGCGGGCGTACCCTCACCTCCTCCTCGCCCTGTTGCTCCTCGTCCCCCCTATCCTCCTCTACTCCCCCTTGAGGGACGGCTTCCTTTGGTCCCTGAACGCCCGTCTGAACTTCTGGAGGATCGGCCTGGAGACCTTCCCCTCCTCCCCGGTGTTCGGCGTAGGCTACGACAACATCTCCTCGGTTTTGAGGCCGTACTACGTTAGGGGTCTCGTGGATAACTACGCCCACCTCCACAGCTCCTACCTTAACGCCTTGGTGGAGACGGGAGTCGTGGGTCTCCTCCTCGTCCTAACCGTCCTCCTCTACTTCCTATGGAAGTTCTTTAGGATGGCACTGAAATCCTCCGGTCTCCGAAGGGCCTACCTCCTTGGCGTCGCCCTCTCCATCCTCCTCGTCGGGGTGGTGGGGACGGTTGAGACCAACTACGATACGGCCATCCTAAACCTACTCCTAACGTTCCTGATGGGGGTCGGTTCGGCCTTAGGATCCGGACGTGGATGACCTCGCCGTACTACTCGCGGTGCCTGTATACATAGGGGCGCTCATCATTACGGACATCATCATTACCCCCGTCGTTATGGGGATCGTCTTCACCGTCAGGAATTTAGGTGCCGGCAAGGGGACCCTCCTGCTGCTCTCTATCACCTTTATCCTCGCCTACACCGATAACGAGACCCTCTTCCACCTCTTCGTCTTCATCCTCTTCCTCCTTGGGGCAATGGAGATAATAGACCTCCTCCTCTCCTCTACTTAAGCTCCGGCTCCCTCCATTTGGCTTTCCATATCTGGGAGTTTCCGGATCTGGTGGAGGTCCAGAGTATGTACTTACCGTCCCACGAGAAGGTAGGGAGGAGGTCGGAGCCTTCATCGCTGTCGGTTATCTGTACGAGGTGCTGGCCGGAGGTGTCCATCACGAAGAGGTGGAACCGCCTGCCCATCTTACCGGTTTTGGGGTCGTAGTTGGAGGAGAAGATGAAGTACCTTCCGGAGGGGTGGAAGTAGGGCGCCCAGGAGAGGGCGTTCAGGTGGGTGAGCTGCTTCTCTTGACGCTTCTCAAGGTCGTAGATGTATATCTCGGCCACCCTCGGACGTTTCGGGTCCCTGAAGCTGCGGTATATGACCTTCTTGCAGTCGGGGGAGAAGAAGGGACCTCCGTCGTATCCGGGGCTGTGGGTTACCTGTATCTCCTCACCGGTCCTAAGGTTCTTCACCCATACCTCAAGGTCGCCCGTCCTCTGGGAAGTCCATACGAAGAGGTCGGGGTTGGAGGGGCAGAAGCTCCCCTCGGCGTCGTAGCCGGGGTAGGAGATGATCTTTTTCAGAATGCGGCCGTTGGTGTCGGCGAGGTATATGTCCATCCCCTTATCAAAGGACCACTTGTATCGGCCCTTCTTCCGAGGCTCCTCCTTCCAGGTCGTCGTGTCCTCGTGGGTGGAGGCGTATATGAGGTAGGGGGGATTGGGGAAGTGGGGGTGGAAGAAGGAGCAGGTGGTCTTCCCCTTCCCCGGTGAGATCTGCTTTACGTGGCTGCCGTCCGCCCGCATTACGTATATGCGGTAGTGCGACTTTCCGGGGGGTATTCCCTGAAAGGAGATGTACCTGCCGTCAGGTGAGAAGTAGGCCTCCCCGTTCTCTCCCTCGTGGGTGAGCTGGACGGGGTCTATGAGGTACTTCTTCTCAAGGGAAGTGAAGGAAACACCGAGAGTCAAAAGGAGCATAGGGGCGGATTCTAAGCCTGATGGGGGTTCCCACACGGTGGGTATTACGGCCGTATAATCCTTACCTAATCAGTCAGGATAAAAAGGAGGTAAGAGCATGGCCTTCAAGCTACCGGCACTCCCGTACGATTACGACGCCCTTGAGCCGTACATAGACGTGGCCACCATGTGGATACACTACAACAAGCACCACGGTGGCTACGTTAAGAAGCTGAACGCTGCTCTGGAGAAGCACCCGGAGCTGCAGAGCTGGAGCCTGGAGGAGCTGATGAGGAGGCTCCACGAGGTTCCGGAGGACATACGGACGGCCGTCCGCAACAACGGCGGTGGCCACTTCAACCACTCCCTGTTCTGGACGGTTATGTCGCCAAACGGTGGGGGTAAGCCCGGAGGGGACCTCCTCAAGGCCCTGGAGGAGACCTTCGGGAGCTTTGAGGCCTTCAAGGAGGAGTTTACCAAGGCCGCCCTCGGTAGGTTCGGCTCCGGCTGGGCCTGGCTCGTGGTGAAGGACGGGAAGCTCCTCATCGGTTCCACGGCCAACCAGGACAACCCCCTTATGCCCGAAGACGTCTCCGGCTTTACGGGGACGCCCATACTCGGTCTGGACGTGTGGGAACACGCGTACTACCTAAGGTACCAGAACCGCCGCGGCGACTACATCAAGGCGTGGTGGAACGTCGTCAACTGGGAGGAGGTGGAGCGGCGGTTCAAGGAGGCCCTCCGCTAACCTATCGCCCCGCCTTAAGGCGGGGCCTTTTTTTTAACCTCTCAACCTCTCTACGGAAGACCTCGGAACGGTGTTTGTAGTTTCTGAACATATCAAAGGAGGCGCAGGCCGGGGACAGGAGGACGGGTAGGCCCCTCTCCTTCGCCTCTCGGTAGGCCATCTCAACGGCCTCGCGGTAGTCCAACGCCTCGTGGACGGGGACGAGGTCCCCGAAGAGGGAGGTTATCTCCTTCCTGTTCCTACCGACGGCTACTATGATGGCGGCCTTCTCCCTTACGTCCTCCCTAAGGACGGAGAGGTCCAGGCCCTTATCGTCCCCACCCATTATGAGGACGACCCTTCCGGAAAAGGAGGCCAGGGCGGCGGCCGTCGCTCCGGGGTTGGTACCCTTGGAGTCGTCGTAGAACTCAACCCCCTCTATGCTCCCCACCAACTCCACCCTGTGGGGAAGCGGCCTCAAGTTGGGGAGGTTGGGGAGGACGGTTTCGGGGTCCGAGAGGGTTAAGGCGGCGGCCAGGGCCATAGCGAGGTTGTAGAGGTTGGGGACGCCCCTTAGGTGCCTCGGAACGGTTATCTTACCGTAGGGCGTGAAGAGGTGTTTCCCGTCCCCGTAGTACGTCGCCCTTGGATCCTTTAGGCTCACGGTTAGGACCTCGCCCCGGCTGTGTCTCCTAAAGGTGGGGTAATGGGGGTCGTCCAAGTTGAAGACGGCGACGTCCCTGTCCGTCTGGTTCTTCAGGATCCGCAGTTTGGCCTTCAGGTAGGCCTCAAAGGAGCCGTGCCAGTCCAGATGGTCGGGGGAGATGTTGGTTATTACGGCCACGTCGGGGCGGAAGCGGCGGGTGTAGTGGAGCTGGAAGGAGGAGACCTCCAAGACGAACACCCCCTCCCTGAAGGCCAGGGCCGATACCGGCACCCCCCAGTTCCCCCCGATGAAGCTGCCGGGAAGGAGGCCGTGGGTGAAGTGGGCGACCGTAGATTTACCGTTGGTGCCGGTTATGGCCACCACCCTACCCCGGAGGTAGTGCCACCCAACTTCAAACTCCGATAGTACGGGGATCTCGGAGGCCTCCGCCCTCTTTAGGATGCGGTTGTGGGGAGGGATACCGGGGGATGGGGAGAGGAGATCTGCCCCCAGGATGCGGTAGGTGTTATCCCCCCATTCGTCTGCCTCCCAAGAGGAGAGGTCGGAGACGAAGGCCTTCCCCCCTACCCTATCAACGAGCCTCCTCAAGGCCCTCCCCGTCCGGGCGTACCCAAGGATACCGACGTACTTACCCTCAAGCCTCAAGGGAGGATTTTACGGTGAGAGGACGCCTATCACCTCATAGGGGCCAACTCCTCGCTGAAGTTATACATCACGATGGGGCCGGGGTGGTGGCGATGACCACCCTCGGTGGAGCCTTCCCTTATGTAAAGCTCCGAACCGAAGATCTCGTAGAAGAGCCTCTCGCCGAGGTCCCTGTACTCCGGAAAGGAAGCGACGAACTTGGTAAAGAGGTCCCTGGCGCACACCTCGCACCCACCGTCCGCCTCCGCCATGATCCGCAGAACCCTTTCGGCCTCATCCCTCGTCATCACGTTGCAATTCTAAGGACGATGGTATCTCCCCTGTGGAAGCGGTGGTCGTCCCAACGGCAACTTACTCAACACGTCCGTACCCCTACCCCTCCCGCCACCGTATAATCCCCGTCTCATGGTGGAAGGAATAAAGGCCATTCTAACCGGCATGGCTATAACCTTCAAGCACTTTGTGAAGAACGTCGCCAACAACAAGTTCACCGTCCAGTACCCCTTCCAGAGGAAGGAGCTGCCGCCCAGGGCCAGGTGGGCGCTCGGCCTTCAGGGTAGGTGCGTCGCCTGCCAGCTGTGCGAGGCCATATGCCCCACCGAGGCCATATACATAGAGGGGGTGGGTAAGGACGGCTCCAACAGGACGGCGGGGGTGTGGCTCTGGGATGCGGGGCGGTGCATGTACTGCGGCCTCTGCGTTGAGGCCTGCCCGGAGGAGGTTATCGTGATGACCAACCAGTACGAGCTGGCGGTGGATGACCGCACCGACCTCATCTGGAACAAGCAGAAGCTCTACAAGAACAAGAAGGACACCTACGGCCCCAAGCCCACCTTCGCTTGGATGGGGTTCTACCGTCGCCTGAAGGACATGGGAACCCCCGTCACCATCGGCGGGGTCTTCAAGGCCTGGAAGGACTACATCAACCCCTACTTCCGTAAG
Organism: Caldifarciminota bacterium; assembly: GCA_015494805.1. Classification (GTDB taxonomy): domain Bacteria; phylum Hydrothermota; class Hydrothermia; order LBFQ01; family LBFQ01; genus JAADCS01. Next base: position 15 of record WGAN01000035.1, on the reverse strand, counting down.
AGGGGTAAGGGCTTC
>WGAN01000034.1 GCA_015494805.1 Caldifarciminota bacterium | reverse complement strand
GCCGATCCGAGCTGGACTCCCAACCCCGCCAAGGCCCCGTGGTACTTCCTCTGGCTCCAGGAGCTGCTCGCCATCACCACCATACGTACCCCTTGGTTCACCATCAACGGCGGTTTCGTGGGTGGTGTCCTGATACCGGGCCTCATGGGTCTGGCCGCCACGGTCTGGGCCTTCATAGACAAGTCTCCTCCGGAGGCTACCGGCGTCTGGTTCCACAAGAGCAGGACCGTACAGAACATCGTCTTCACCCTTGGCGTCCTCTTCATCGTTGGCCTGATAATCTTCGCTATGTACTTCCGCGGGCCTAACTGGAACGTATATTGGCCTTGGGCCTGGCCGGAGCAGCCGGAGATAATCTAAGGAAGGAGGTGAAAGATGGAGAATAAGAACGTTCCGAACAACCCTGAAAAGCAGCCCCAGACTCCTCCGAAGAAGCCGGCGGCCAAGCCCGCCGCTGCTAGGAGGCCAAAGCTACCGGACGTAAAGGACGACCCCTTCCCGATGGACTCCTGGCTCATCTACGGGATCGCCATAATCGGCGCCTTCATATTCGCCGTAGCGGCTTACAAGGAGCTTAACCCGGAGTACAAGAAGTACCAGGTTGAGTTTAAAAAGCTCGTAGAGAAGAAGTTCGGTAAGGAGGCGGCGGCCAAGGTACCCATGGGGGTCCAGCAGATCTGGGTTAAGGACCTCAACCGTGTGGACAGGTGTATCACCTGCCACATGGGGTACGAGTGGAAGGGCCTTGAGGGGGAGGACGTCCCGGAGGTCTTTCGCACCCATCCCGACCTTGACGGCCTTATAGCCAAACACCCCTTCAAGGACTACGGTTGTACCACCTGCCACGGCGGTCAGGGGTACGCCACCAACATGAAGGAGGCCCACGTAATCCAGAAGGGCAAGAAGGTCAGGTGGTTGGAGCCTCTCCTCGGCAAGGAGAAGTCCAAGGAGTACGGCTTTGAGGACTGGCAGAAGATGCCCCTGATGGAGATCAACTGCAACACCTGCCACCGCCACCAGGACTCGCTGCCCGGCACCCCTTACATCAACCTCGCCAAGAAACTCTTCAAGGAGAAGGGCTGTATAGGGTGCCACAAGCTCTTCGGTGAGGGAGGAGACATAGGCCCGGACCTGACCTACGAAGGCTCAAAGTCGGCCGAGATGTTTGACATCCACGCCCCCTACTACGTCATAAAGGACGGGAAGCCCGTACCCTCCGGAAGGACAATAGCCGAGGAGATGAAGCGCAGGGGCCTACCCCTATCCGTGTTCTCCTGGCACCTCCTCCACTTTGAGAACCCCAAGAGCATAACCCCCACCTCCGCCATGCCCAACTTCGGTTTCAACGAGAAGGAGAAGAGGGCTTTGACCATGCTGGTAATGTCCTGGAAGAACGTCACCCTCCCGGCCAAGTATATACCGAAGGCCACGAGCGTCTCCGCCTCCCAGCCCTCGGAAGAGGGTAAGGCCGACACCTCCGCCATGAAGACGGACACCGCAGCCGGAGAGGAGGCCACTGCCAACCTCACCTACGACGAGGCTCTGGCCAAGAAGGGTGAGGAGCTGTTTGACAAGAAGGGCTGTACGGCCTGCCACGACCTTGACACCCGTAAGGTTGGGCCACCGCTCCGTGAGGTGGTCCTCCGCAGGGACCCGGAGTGGATTAAGCACATGATAATGAAGCCCGACAGCATGATCCTCCACGACCCCACCGCCCAGCAGCTCCTTCAGGAGTACAGCGTCCCCATGACCAACCAGAACGTCTCCGAGGAGGAGGCGAAGGCCATCATAGAGTTCTTCAAGAAGGCGGCGAGCGAGAAGAAGTGAGGGAAGCCTTTACGTTTTTCGGGGGGCGCAAGGCCCCCCGTTTTTGTTGATGTTGGTATGGCGATGTGTTGGTATTGGTCTGATAGAGGGATAGACCGAAGGTCCGTCTGCACCTTCAAAAACTGAAAGTCGGACTTCAAGAAACTGAAACTTGGACTTTAAGAAATTGTAAGTTGTATTTCGGGATTTTTGTACTCCCCATTAACGAACTTTGAACGACACGGTACGCAGTCCATTTCCGGAAGGTTGAAACCGATTTTTTGTGGAATACGAGGTGCAATTGATAGAAGTTACCAATCCGGGATATTCAACGTATTGAGCGAGGCAACTTCCGAAGAGCCATCAGCATAAAAAATCCCCCACATCACCGGTGCCAAGCTGAAGCCGGGTTACCGATTTTCTGAAGTCAAATTGCGATTGCGTTCTATGGGCGTAATACCCGGCTTCCAATCCCTTGGAGGGGGGATGCCGTACCCGATTTGTAATGCACCAAAAGGCCAGGTGTTGTAATATTTGTTCTATTGCAGAAAAATTACGTATTTTTATGAGTTTATGACTTGTATGGCAAAATTTTGCTCAAAAATTGATGCATATGATCGTTGCTGTCTTGAAGATACGACATCAAAATCTACAGCAGGGATTACGACCGAACCCTTCACCATTCCGGAAAGAGCAGGGTTCGAACGGTGGGCTATTCCCTCATTAGCGAAATACCCAATCCAGGTTTGAGATCTTTTCATCCGCAATACCGAAAGTTCCGTTTCAACGGAGCCTTGGAGACCGCATCGTATCATCCGACGAAACCAGATAAGAAGGCTCTTCGTGGATAAAATTGGGGGATGTTTGAACTTCTCCTCTTCGCCTTCGCCCTCTTCTCCTTCCCCGCCTTTATAGGATTCATCACCCCGTCCGCCCTCATCGGGGTGCGATGGAGCCTCGCCCTTAGCATCCTCTCCGCCCTCCTCGGCCACTTCGTAAGCCCTTGGATATTCTGGGGATGGTTCATCATCCTGTCCCTCCTCGGGTTATTTATGGGCTACATAACCTTAGCCAACGGCTTCGGGGACTAATCCTCTTCCCCGTACCTCTTCGGCGACAGGATGGTGTAGGCCACCGGCACCACCACTAAGGTGGTGATGAGGGAGAAGAGGAGACCGCCGGAGAGGGCGACGCCCAGACCCTCCCAGAACTCCGACCCCTCCAACCTGAGTATGGCCAGAGGCAGGACGCCGAATGCGGTCGTCAGGGCGGACATCAGGACGGGCCTCAACCTCCGCCTTGAAGCCTCAACTATCGCCGTTTCTCTATCCTTCCCCCTCCTCCGCAGGATGTTGGCGTAGTCCACGAGGACGATGGCGTTGTTCACGACCACGCCAACGAGGGCGATGAGGCCGACGAAGGCCGTCATGGTGAAGGGCCTGCCGAGTATCAGGAAGCCGAGGGAGGCTCCAGCGAGGCCGAAGGGGACGCTGGTCAGGAAGATTATGAAGGCCTGGCGGAAGCTCTCAAACTGGGCGGAGACCGTCAGGAAGATTATGATGAGGGCGAGGACGAGGAGGATGCCGAGCTGCTTGAAGCTCTTCGCCATACGCCTGAAGGTGCCTCCGAACTCGTAGTGATACCCCAGGGGCATCTGGACCTTTGAGAGTTTGGCCGATAGCTCCCTCCTTATCTCACCGAGGGGCCGGCCGGCCGGCTCGGCGGAGACCTCAACGTACCTGATCCTGTTCCTCCGGTCTATCCGTACGGAGGCCTTCCCCTCCTTGAACCTGACGAAGTTGGCGAGGGGGACCGTACCGGCGGGGGTCTTTATGCCGAGGGAGAGGACGTCCTCAACGCTCTCCCTGTACTCCGGGGCCAGCCTCATCACCACGTCAAGGTTCTTGCCGCCCGTCTTAAGGGTGAAGATGGTCCTGCCCTGAACGGCGTACCTGAGGTAGTTGGCCACCTGAAACGGGGTTATACCGTAGGTGTATGCCTTCTCCCTGTCAATCTCGGCCACGTACTCCGGGGAGGGCTTCCCTCTGGAGACCGTCACGCTCCTCACCCCTTTGACGCTCCTGACGACGTCAGCCACCACCCGGGCCAGACTGTCAAGGGTACGCAGGTCCTCACCGTATATCTCCACGGACACCCCCTTACCGCCACCGAACATGAGCTGGGAGCCGTGTCCCGTCGTTGATATGCTGTACTCCTCAAGCCCCGGCACCCTCTTAACCATCCCCTCAACAATATCGGCCACCTCCTCCGAGGAGTGCCTCCTCTTACCTCTCGGCTTGAGCTTTACGGTTATCTCCCCCGTATATGAGGCTTCGGTGGTACCGAATAGGGTGGCGAAACCCGTCTCGGAGGGACCCACCCGCAGGACCGCCCTCTCAACGTCCGGTATGGCCCTTATGCTGTCGTACAGGGGGCGGAGGGTCCTGAAGGTCTTCTCAAGGGACGTCCCCCTCTCAAGGTGGATACTCACCGTCAGCCTCCCCTCGTCCAGTTTGGGCATGAAGTCCACCTTTACGAAACGCCAGAGCGAGCCTACGAGGAGCAACAGGAGGACGGACAGGCCGGTGTAAAGCCAGCGGTGCCTTACGATGTGGGCGACGAAGCGGCCGTAAAGCTCCTCAACGGGGATAAACCAGGAGGGTTCTCCCCTCGGTGATAGGCGGAGCTGGTTGGCGGAGAGGGAGGGGGATACGGTCAGGGCGAGGAAGAGGCTCGTAGCATACACGATTATGGTTATCATGGCCAGCTCCTTGAAGAGGACCCCGATGAAGCCGGGGACGAACAGGAGGGGGAAGAGGACGATGAAGTTGGTGACCGTTGCGGCGGTTATGGCTCCCCCGACCTCTCTTGTGGCGAATATGGCCGCCTCCCTTGGAGGCTCCCCCTTGAGGCGGTGGAAGAAGACGTTCTCAACGACCACTATGGCGGCATCCACGACGCTACCCACGGCTATGGCCATGGCGGAGAGGGAGATCATGTTGATGGAGCTGCCCGTCAGGTAGAGGTAGAGGAAGGAGAGGGTCAGCGAGGAGGGTATGGTCAGGGCTATGATGAGGGCGGACCTCCACTCCAACAGGAAGAGGAAGGTTATTATTACGACGATGATGGAAGCGAGGAGGAGGGTACGGGCGAGGTTCTTGACGGACGTCCGTATGAAGGTGGAGCCGTCCGTATATACGGTGAATTTGACGGGATAGTACTTTTCCAGCTCCTTGAACTTCTTCCGTACGCCGTCCGCCACCTTAACGGCATTAGCGTCCGCCTGTTTCTGGACGGCGAAGAATACCGCCTCCCTGTTCCCGCTAAGTACGTAGCTCTTCCTCTCGGCGTAGCCGTCCTCAACCCTCGCCACCTCCTCAAGGTATACCGGCCTCCCCCCTATGTACCCCACAACAGCCCTTTTCAGGTCCTCAACGCTCTTGAGGGTGGAAGGCACCCTCACCACCATCTGCCTCTCCTCTAACTTCAGCTCACCGGCCGGGACGTCTATGCTCTGGGCCTGTAGCAGTCTGGCTATATCGTCAAACGTCAGGCCGTAGGCCTCAAGTCTTCTCCTGTCAACGTAGACGTTTATCTGTCTCCTCCGACCACCGCCAAAGATGAGGATGGAGCCGACCCCGTCCACCTTCTGGAGCTGGTCCTCCATGACCTCCTCCGCCCAGTACCGGGCGTCAAAACCGGAGTCGGTGGCATACACCCCTGCCACTATCACGGGGAACTGTCCGACGTCAAACTTGAACACCAGAGGCTCCTCTATGTCCCTTGGGAGGCGGGGGCGGGCGAAGTTCAGCTTGTCCCTCACGTCTACGGCCGCCTGATCCATGTCCGTGCCGTACTTGAAGGTGATGGTTATCGCCCCTACACCGTTCTGGCTGGTACTCTTAATCTCGTCTACGTTCTCAAGGACGGAGAAGTCCTTCTCAAGGACGTCTATGACGTTCTTCTCTATGTCTTCGGGTGAGGCTCCGGGGTACCGGATTATCACGGAGACGGAGGGGAGGGAGAAGTTGGGGAACAGGTCTATGGACAGGTTCATCAGGCCGAAGGCCCCTGCTATGATCATCAGCAGAAGGATGACCAGCGAGAATACGGGTCGCCTTACGAAGAAAGAGGTCATTGGCCGGATATTATACGGGCGATTTGAACGATCGTTCAAAAACGCCGCGAGGCCTCACCTGACCACGACCTTAAACACCTTCCCCCCGGCTCTAACGAAATACACACCGGAGGGCAGAGATACCCTGCCCCCGCCCTTGAAGATCAACCTACCACTCACGGAATACACCTCCCCATACTCCGGAACCTCAAGACCACCCTTCACAACTCTAATGGCAACCTTTTCACCTTCCTTAACTACCTCCTCAACCCCGGTGATCTCGCTGACTATACCCCTGAAGAACCATGCGTTCCCTCCACCGGAGAAGATATAACCATCACGAGACCTATCACCACCAGTGTAGTAATACACCGTATCCCTGTACGTTATCAAACTCGCGTAATCATTGCCTTGTTTGTTGTGGCAGGCGGGAAACATATCAGGATGGTAGCCCCAAGCAGATGCTATCCTCCTGTTCCTCCACACACCTCCCTCCATCCATCCGTACATCACCATGCTCGTATCGGGAAGGATGTCAGATCTGACTCTCTCAACGAAAAACAAAAGAAGCGTATCTCCAGAGGAGGATAAAACGGGATTTCCCTGAATGCTGTCACTTCTGTAAACTGCACTATCTATCCACGTTATCCCTCCGTCAAAGCTGTAGGAGACGTATACGTTGCACCTCCCTGTGTCGCTGCGGTCGTTCCCATAAACGTAGGCAACTGCAAGACCATTTACACCAAAGGCCGATATGCTCTTGAGATTCTTCTTAAACCCTGCTGTGGGCATATCGCATCTTATATTCGTAGCCCTCCTGTAGAACCGCGCTGCTATACTCGGTACCTCGTTCCACGTTGTCCCGTTGTCCGTGGAGTAGAGAACGTGTATATTAACCATATTCCCAAGTGTTCTTTCCTCTACAGCGATATAAAATACCCCATCGTGATACGTAAGATACGGAAGATTGAATCTTGAGTCTGCATTGAATATCCTCTTTCTAATCACCCAATCACCCGGCGCACCGTGGTTGTCGTTGGTAAGGATGAAAACGGTGTCCTCCTTCATCCACGCTCCTATCACCCTGCTACTGCCCGGCACCCCCATTACCCACGGTTTATCTCTCCTCGTTGGATTGTACCTGTGCATGTTGTAGCACTCCCAGTTGCTTGCTACACGAGGGTTTAATGAGTCTATACAGAAAACTATCATACGTGATGTGGGTGAAGTCCTTGAATAAGCCAGACCTATCAGATAGAACCCATTAGGATTGTCCCCCATTATGCTGACAGAGGGGTCTGCCATCATATACTCGCTCGTATCCATCACCCACCCATCGCTGAAAGTACCCATGAGGTCTTTAACGTGATTCCAGATGTGTCCTCTATTGTTGCTCGCAAATATACTTATCGTCCAGAACGTGTTGGGCCAGTTTCTGTTGAACACTGCGGCCACTATATAGCCGTCGTTGAGGGCGAGGTCTCCTTCAAGGTAGCTCTGGGAACAGTAGTTGGGTATGGCTTTGTTTATGCGTGTTGCGAAGAAGAGGGCCATTAACAGGAGCATGTTTCACCTCCTACCTCACGAGGTATATCGGGCTTAGTTCTATCTCGTAATCGTAGGTCCCAAAAGTGTCGGCTAAGGGGGCTATATAAATAGCTAAAGGAACAGAACCCCTTCCTCCATATGAGCAATTGAGGGTTTCATATTTATCAACATCAGGTGGATTATAGACGTTGTATTTAGCCTCTACGCTGTCAAGGTTAACCACCAGCTCTTTCCACGTCGTATCGAGAGAGAAAACACCTATTCGGGTACCTTTACACATACCTTTATGCACGAATATCACCCCAGATTCATACCTTCCTTCCCCCCTGATATAGAACACGAAGTATCTCCCCCAGTCAAGGAGGTCAAGAGGATAGCCTCTAAGGATAGATCCGAGAAGCGGCTTAAACTCCATGGTCTTCCAGTCCCTCCTGTAGTACTCCCACTTACCTTTGACGTGTAGAGGACCGTAGTCGTCTATCACCTTATACTCCCCATCGGGTACGGGAATGCTATCACTAACAGGCAAGGTGTCAAAGTTCTTGACGTCCCAGCCGTGATAGTGGAACTCCACCACCCCCCACGACTTCACTATGCTATCTGCCTGCCTGCTCTCGTCAAACTGTGAAAGGAGATAGATCAAAAGCAACATAAGGTTATATTCCAAGGGTGAAACGAGAATTTTTCAAGAGCACTTACTTCACGAAGTATATAGGGCTTAGTTCTATCTCGTATTCGTAGGTCCCAAAGGTGTCGGCGAGGGGGATGATGCTCCATCTCAAGGGAACAAAGCCACTTTTCTTACTGTCCTTTCCCCAAGCCCAGCAGGCCGGGGAACCCCCATCGTTCCATATCCACCCGGGAGGATTATAAACATCAAATCCCTTGTACTCCCATACCCCCCTTAGATGCAGGGCCTTGTAGTCATCTACGACCCTGTACTCCCCGTTGGGTACGGGAATACTGTCGCTCAAGGGTAGAGTGTCAAAGTTGGCAATCTCCCAGCCGCCGTACTCGTACTTCACTGCACCGACGGCCTTAAGTATGCTGTCCACCTGTCTGCCCTCATCAAGGTCAGCAAGAAGATAAACAAAGAGCAGCATAAGGTTATATTTTAAGGGCGAAACAGAGATTTTACAAGTGCCTTTATTTAACCACTACCCTAAACGCCCTACCCCCGACCTTGACAAAATACACACCGACGAGCAGAGATATCTATCTGAACCTCGCTCAGGAAGGGAGGATCAAGGGAAATCAAAAGTGCCAGCATACTTTCACCTCCTCATTTCAGATAAACAGGCCCCACTTCAAACGTAGCACAGGAGTCTATGGAACCTCTGTCGGGGCCGATGGAGAACCTTAACCCATAAACCCTTTCGTGGAGGTATACTTCATCGGCAGGTACGAGTACGTCTGGGAGGTATATAAAGGCCCTTTTCCACTGGTTGGAATGCCTTATTACGGTTTTCACAACCTTATGGCCTGCTCCTTCAATAACCCCTCCGGTGTCATCAACCATGCGTATATCCATGCCCATCACAAGGCTACAGTACTTCTCCTTGCTCCTGACATAGACGATGAGGCTATCAACCTTGGGTATCGGATAGTAGTAGACCTCATAGGAGATAGTATCCATCCTTCCCCTTCGCAGGAGTTTATAGCCTTTGGCCCTGTACTTTTCTATCCTCTCCTTCTCGCTCGTTTTAACGGCTATGTAGCCGGCACTAAGCGTAGCACCGGAGTAGGACCTGTGCTTGGGATAGGCGAAGTAGAATTTCTGGTAGGCCTT